>JAYVNZ010000381.1:0-6810 GCA_043758185.1 Gemmatimonadaceae bacterium
GGATCGGGAGGTGTACTCAACCCCATGGCGCAGATTCTCCGCCAGGCCGATACGCTCGAGCTCACTGGTGCGCAGGCGGACAGCATCGCCAGCATGAACCGTTCATACACCATCCGCCTCGACAGCATCTGGACGCCGATTGCCAAGTACCTCGCGACACTGCCCGACCATTACGACCAGGGCGATGCGTACCACACCTACAGGTCTGCACGCGAAGCGTCGGTGGACCTGCTCGCAGCGCTCGCCCCGAAGATCAACTCGTTGCTAAGCGCCGACCAGAAGCGAAAGCTGCCACCACTCGTGGCCAGCCATCTCGATGCGCGGTATCTCACCGGCATCCGCAGCGGCACCGCGGGGAACACCGGCGGCGGCGTGTTCATGGGCGGGTTCATGGGTGGCTTCGGCGGCGGTGGGGGCGGCGGTCAACGCTTCGAGATCCACAGCCCATGATATCCTGGCCAGTACGAATGCTGCGTTGCTGATGGATACGCAGTGCCCCAGTCTCTTCTGCCACTCGCAGTCCCACCGAGCCACACCCCTGGAGTCATGATGCAATCCACCCGCGCACTCCTTGCGCTCGCGCTCACGACGAGCGCATCCGCCGCCGCAGCGCAGACAGCGGCTGTTCCAAAGATTCCGTTGCGACAGCTTCCCGCGGCCCGCGCCACGAGCACCGATTCACTCGGCTCGGTTGCCGCCGTCCGGCAACTGCCCAACGGCAGTGTCCTGGTGAACGATCAGACGCGTCGTCGGGTGGTGCTGCTGGATACCAACATGAAGATGATCGGGCTGGTGGCGGATTCCACGAGCAGCACGAACAATGCTTATGGTGTGCGGCCCGGAGGGCTCATTGCCTATCGTGGTGATTCCACGCTCTTCATCGAGCCAGCTGGTCTGTCGATGCTCGTCATCGACCCCGCAGGCAAGATCATCCGCACCATGGCTGCGCCCCGCGCCAACGACGTCAACTTCCTGATTGGCGGGCCGCTGGGCAATCCGGGTTTTGATGCACGGGGCCGTCTCGTGTATCGCACGATCGACTTCGGCATGCGCGGCATGCGTCCGCATCAGCCTGGCCAGCCCTTCACTCCCCCAACACCACCTGACAGTTCCGCGCTGGTGCGCTTTGACCTTGCCACGCGCAAGCTCGATACGGTGGGCTTCTTCAAGATTCCAAAGAGCAACGTCCAGATGACGCAGGATGCCAATGGCGGCATGCGCGTGTCGGTCACGATCAACCCGCTGCCCGTGGTTGACGATTGGGCAGTGATGAGTGACGGGACGGTCGCGTTCGTGCGCGGGCAGGACTATCACGTCGACTTCATCGACGCGTCGGGTACACGCACCGCGTCGGAGAAGATTCCATACGAGTGGCAGCGTCTCACGGACGACGACAAGTCCCGCTTCATCGACTCGGCCAAGGTGGCGATCGAGAAGCAGCGTGCGGCAATGGCAGCGGGCGGCGGCGCCAATCAGGGGAACGCCATTCGAGACATGCTGGGAGTCGGGGGTGGTGGCGGTGGCATGCCGATGGTCGTGACCATGACGCGAGACGGCGCTGGTGGTCCTCCTGGCGGCGGCGCACGTGTGGAGATCGGTGGCCCGCCGGCGGGCGGCCCGCAGATGCAGCCCATCAACATGGTGTCACCGTCGGAGCTACCTGACTACAAGCCGGTATTCGGCACGGGTGCCATCCGTGCGGACATGGATGGCCGGTTGTGGGTGCGCACCATTGCCACAAAGGCGACGACCGCGGGCGCGATTTATGACGTGATCGACCGCACGGGAAAGCTCGTGGACCGCGTGCAGGTTCCTGCCGAGTCCACCATTGCCGGCTTTGGTGCGGGCAACGTGGTCTACCTCGGAGTACGCAACGCCACGGGACTGCACCTGCAGCGTATCGTCGTGAAGTAGCCACGTATCGTTCCGTAGCGGCACGGCAGGAGCTTAACTTGTGCTGCGGCGCGTCACTTGCCGCTCCTTCAGCTCTTCTCCCATTGCTGCGTGACCCTTCTCTCCGTCTCCAACGTCGGCATCTCCTTCGGCGCGACTGAACTCTTCAAGAACATCACCTTCACCGTTGCCGAGGGTGAGCGGTGGGGCATCATCGGACGCAACGGCGCGGGCAAGACGTCGATTTTCAAGGTCATCACCGGGGACCTCCCCGCTACGGTTGGAAGCGTGGCGCGCAAGCCGGGTCTTCGCCACGCCCTGCTCGACCAGCACCGGGCCTTCGAAGGCGCCACCACCGTTTGGCAGGCAGGCGCTGCCGCGTGGCGTGAGGTCATGCTCCTCGAGGACCGCATTGCCCAGCAGGCGGTCGAGCTGGGCGAACTGGGCGAGCGCGTCACCGAGCCGTTTCTCGAACGGTTCGGGCACGACCAGGAGCGTTTTGCGGACCTCGGCGGCTACATCTACCACGCCCGCGTCGACGCGGTGCTCCAGGGACTCGGCTTCGATGCCGAGGAGTCGAAGACGCGGCTCGTGGCGTCACTCTCGGGTGGTGAGCGGGGACGCGTAGGTCTGGCGGCGCAACTCATTGCGCCGGCTGACCTGCTGCTGCTCGATGAGCCCACCAATCACCTCGACCTCGACACCACGACGTGGCTCCAGGAATGGCTCACGGATGCGGACGAGACGGTCATCGTCGTGTCGCACGATCGTGCCTTCATGGACGCCATCTGCACGAACATCCTGCACATCGAAGCGCGTACGAGCGAATCGTACAAGGGCAACTACAGCCAGTTCGTGCCGCAGCGGGCCGAGCGGCGGCTCACGCGCGAGCGCGAGATGGAGAAGCAGCGGGCGTACGTGAAGAAGGAGGAGGAGTACATCCGCCGCAATATCGCGGGCGTGAACTCCTTTCAGGCGAAGGGCAAGCGCAAGCGCCTCGAGCGACTGCCGCGACTGGCGCCGCCGCCAGGCGATCCGGCGGCCATGACGCTGCATTTCGAGACGGCCGAGCGCGGCGGCGACCAGGTCATCGCGATTGCGGACCTCCGGGTGGAGGTGCCCGGCCGCGTCCTGGTGGACGACTTCACGGCCGTGCTGCGGCGGAACGATTTCGTCGCGCTCGTGGGCCCGAACGGTGCTGGCAAGTCATCGTTCATTTCAACACTGCTTGGCGATCGGGCAGCAGCGGGTGGCGCTGCGCGACTTGGTGGCTCGATTACGCCGGCGTGGTTCCGCCAGGACTTGTCCGACCTTCCGCTCCGCATGTCGATGTTCGACGCAATCCAGGTGCAACGAGGAACCTGGAACCGCGGCCAGGTACAGAACCACCTGGGCGCGTTCGGCTTCACTGGCGAGGAGGTGTTCCGCGAGATCGGCACGCTCAGCGGCGGCGAGCGTGCGCGCATGGCGCTCGCGCTGATGACGCTTGCGCGCGCCAACCTGCTGGTGCTCGACGAGCCGACCAACCATCTCGACGTCGAGAACATCGAAGTGCTGGAGGATGCACTCGACGAGTACGAGGGAACGGTGCTGCTGGTGAGCCACGACCGGGCTTTCCTGCGCGAGGTTGCCACGCGCGTGTGGTCGTTCGATGGAAATCGGCTCACCGACTTCGACGGCCCGTTCGTCGAGTGGGAGGAGGATCGGGCGCGTCGCTCGGCGGGGACCGCTCGTCAGCCTGTGCGTTGAGAAGGCTTCAGGGATCCCCTGGAGGGAGCATGCGTTGCATAGATAACCGGGTTCTGCTGCTTGCGTTCATGCTCGTATCCGCGATGTCCGTGCAGGCTGCAGGCTGCAGGCTGCAGGCCAATCGCCGATGACCACAGCCGCCTCGCTGGGTTGCACCTATGCAACGTGCGCGCTTCGCATTGAACGGAGCCTCTTCGCGGAGCGACTCGTAGGCGGCGCGGCCGCAGAGCGGGTCAGCACGCTCGGCATGTTCGGCGGCGGTGTCGAGGTGCTGCTATCGGGTGCTGACTCGGCGTCCGTGCATGCGCAGTCATACGTCTGGAACGTGAAGCGAAGTGCTGTCATTGGAGGTGCAGGCGGTATCGCGCTGGCTATCGCCTTTTCTCACACCAGCGACTTCCAGAGCGGCCACGTGACCACTGGCGATGTGGTCACCTCGATTGCAGGCGCTGTCGCCGCCGCGATCAGTGTGCCGTTCGCGCTTCGTGCGCGCCGTGAGTTGGCGAGTTCAATCTTCTGGTACAACGGCGCACTGCCACGATGAGAGCGAGTGACTGTGGCAGTTTCGCACGTTCCGGGATGCGCGTGCGGTACCAGGACGCGCGTCAGCGTGCGCTGTGCGACCGGCGCGCCACGGGTGACTTGTCTCGTTCGGAACGCGGCAGGAACTCGTATCCGGATCCGCGCGAGAATCGCAGCGCCACCTTGGCGCTGGCCGCGAGCTTCTTGCGCACATAGCTCACGTATACTTGCACGAGGGTGCGCCGGTTGGACGACTCCTGGTCGCCCCACACAAAATCGGCGAGTGTATCGACACCCACTGGCCGGGGGGCGTGCCAGAACAGGCAGTCCACCACGCCGTATTCGTGCGGGGTGAGTTCCACCTCGCGGCCGGCGCACCAGACGCGACGCGCCTCGCGATCGAAGACGATGTCACCCACGGCTATGCGGGCACCAGCGTTGACCGTACGGGCGCGCCGCGTGGCGGCCTGGAGCCTCGCCACGAGTGACGGGGACGCCGCACCGATTGCGTCGTCGGCACCCCAGTGGAGGAGCGAGATGCACCGCGTTTCGTCGCGCACGCCGAAGTACGCGATGTAAACGGATGGCTGACGCCGGCGGAGCATGCGGATGTTGTGTGCGGCGTCGCGCTCCACCCGGTCGTCAATGATGATGATGTCGGGTGCGACGTCGGCCAGCGAGTCGAGCAGTGCGTCGAACGACTTGTACACTTCGACAGAAGTCGTTTCGTCGGCGATCAGCGATACGACGAGGTCGGTTGACGATTTCGTGTGAGATACCAGAGCTACGGTTGCCGTCGCGGCGCGAAAGCGTTGCATGAGCGTGGTCTGGGTGGAAAGCGTCGTGCTCCCAAGGCAAAGTCTACGGCCTCAGCAGGAAACACGCAACGTATGTTTTCGACGGTGCCATCAGCATGGTCTTGCTTCTTGCATTTGGAGCGCGCGATTCACCTCCGGGACCTGCACTCTCCACGAAATGCTGCGTATTACCGAACGCGGGCTCTACTGTGCCACAGCTGACGTCCATATCGACCCCTGGCTGCCGGTCGATCGCGCCATCATCACGCACGCCCATGGCGACCACGCGCGATGGGGCAGCCGACACTACCTCGCGTCAAGCGAAGGCGGCCGTGTACTGAGAACGCGTCTGGGCACCGATGCGTCGATCGAGCTGATCGGGTACGGCGACCCGATCACCATCAACGGCGTCTCCATCACTTTCATCCCCGCCGGCCACATCCTGGGTTCCGCACAGATTCGGCTGGAGCACGGAGGTGAAGTGTGGGTCGTCTCGGGAGACTACAAGACGGAACCGGATCCCACATGCTCGGCGTTCGAGCCGGTGCGCTGCCACACGTTCATCACAGAATCAACCTTCGGTCTTCCCATTTACAGATGGTGTCCGCAAGAGGACACCTTTGCCGATGTACGTGCCTGGTGGCTGCAGAATCGCGAGCAGGGCAAGGCGTCGCTCATCTACGCGTACGCGCTCGGCAAGGCACAGCGGATACTGGCCGGCGTGCTGGGCGCGGATATCGGACCTGTCTACACGCACGGAGCAGTGGAGCGACTCACGCTGGACTACCGCGCCAGTGGCGTCGCGCTCCACGCCACGAACCCTGTTTCCTCAGTCCCCAGGGGAACCAGTTATTCCGGAAGCCTGATCATTGCGCCACCGTCGGCCGCGGGTAGCCCATGGCTTCGTCGCTTCGGTACTGTCTCCACGGCCTTCGCCTCGGGCTGGATGCTGGTGCGCGGCGCGCGGAGACGCAGGGCACTCGATCGCGGCTTCGTGCTCTCCGATCATGTCGACTGGTCGGCACTCATGGCGGCGATCGCGGCAACCGGTGCGGAGCAGGTGTGGGTCACGCATGGCTACCGCGAACAGGTTGTGCGCTTCCTGCGCGAACAGGGCATGAATGCATCAGCGATCGCGAGTCACTGGGAGGGCGAGAACGACCAGGAACCCGCAGTCGCTGGTGAGGAGGCAATGGCGTGAAGCGATTCGCGCAACTCTACAGCGCCATCGATTCCACCACGAGCACCAACCGCAAGGTGGACGCGATGGCAAGCTACCTTGTCGAGGCTCCGCCGGCCGACTCGGCGTGGGCGGTCTATTTTCTCTCCGGCGGCCGTCCCAAGCGGTTGATCCCCGTGCGTCGCATCGCCGCGTGGGCCATGGAGCAGTCCAGGGTGCCCGAGTGGCTGTTTGAAGAGAGTTACCACGCCGTCGGAGACCTGGCCGAGACCATCGCGCTGCTGCTGCCCGTGCATGTCGGCGGTGGGGACGAGGACGAACTTTCGCTCACCGAATGGGTTGAGCAGAAGCTCCTTCCCCTCGGCGGCATGACCGAAGAGGAGCAGCACGACGTCGTACTCGACGCATGGCACCGGCTTTCAGGTTCAGAGCGGTACATATGGAACAAGCTGATCACCGGAAGCTTTCGCGTGGGCGTGTCCGAGCAACTCGTGGTGCGTGCCCTCTCGCGTGCCAGCTCCATCGACGAAGACGTCATTGCGCATCGCCTGAGCGGGCACTGGACGCCAACGGCTGAACAGTTTCAGGCACTCGTTGCGCGTGACAGCAGCGATGCCGATGGCTCGCGACCCTACCCGTTCTACCTTGCATACGCGCTGGAGGGCGAAC
>JAYVNZ010000382.1:0-10600 GCA_043758185.1 Gemmatimonadaceae bacterium
TACATTCGGCGGAGCCGAGACGGCATCTGCACAGGCGAAGTCGCAGACGCGCATTCCGGTACGAAAGGATGCGCCGCCTATGGAGATGGCAAAGCCGGACACCGTGTACATCCGGACCAAGCCGGATACGGTCATGATGATGGGACGTACGGATACCGTGACCATGCGGATGCGTCCGGACACCGTCATGCAGATGATGTCTCCCCCGCTCGGCACCTTGCCGGGTTTTGAGTTCGGTATCGGCGCAGGTGTGGGCGTTCCGATGAACAACTGGCGCAACAGCACCAAGGACGGTCCGGCCGTGCATGCGCACCTCGGATTCTTCCCCGGCATGGGCGCGCTCGGCCTGCGTTTTGACGGCGATGCATCCTTCCTGCATCATCGGGATACTGACTGCCGCACGTGCGCAGATCCTCGCGTGTACTCGGGTTCCGCGGACGTCGTGCTCCGCTTCCCGATCGACCGTCAGGGCAAGCTGAACCCGATCCTGTACTTCCTGGGTGGTGGCGGCATTGACAAGTTCAGCAATTTCCTCTCGTACCAGGCTGATGGTGTGACGGTCACGGGCGGTTCTGATTCCTACGCGCCCTTCACGGCAGGCCCACCACCGTCTGCTCCGCTTGGCGCAGCAGTGGCGATCACGACCGCAAATCGCGGCAACAAGAGCCTGTTCTACCACTACGACGCAGGCGCAGGCATTGAACTCGGACGCGGCGATGTCCGGTTCTTCACCGAGGCCAAGTACGTGACGATCAACACGTCGAAGCTCGCGCGCGGCGCGGCGACGACGAGCGGTACGCACACGTCTCACTACTTCCCCATCATCGCCGGTATCAACTTTACCCGGTAATGTGGACTAATCTGTACAGCGCGGGGGACGTGAACTTTCACGTCCCCCGCGTGTAGTAGGGGCATATGTCATCTCTGCCCATGAAACACCGCCTTTTCGGCGCTGCAGCCCTCGTAGTCTGCTTCGGTGTGACCGCGCAGGCGCAGAGCCCAGGACGCTCCCTCGACACGTCGCGCGTTCGTGCGCAAGTCGCAAGGGATTCCGCCGACGCACAGCCTGGCGGACACAACTGGCTCGTTTCGCTGCTTCGCAAGATTGCGCGACGCAGCGACGACACGCCGGCCGACTCGGCCATTGTTGCCGATTCAGTGACGGCTGCCGACGTCGTGGCCACGCCGGCTGCTGCCACGGCGCGCGCCTTCAAGTCCCGCAAGGACAGCCTGTCGTGGGAAAGCGCACGCACGGTTGCTCACAAGTCAGAAGGCTACCGTGTGGTCGTGGACGTCTTCGACAAGACGCTGCGCGTCATTGACCACGACGATACGCTTCGCACGGCGCCCGTCGCGACAGCCATGAACGCGAGCCTCGAATACGGCGGTCGCGTGTGGCGCTTCGAAACGCCGCGCGGTACGCGGACGGTGCGAGGCAAGGAAAAGGAGCCAGTGTGGATTCCGCCCGAGTGGCACTTTGCCGAGGTGGCGCTGGAGCACCATCTCAAGCTTGCCTCACTGCAGCGCGGACGGTCGGTCAAGCTGAAAGACGGCACCCGCCTGCTGGTAAAGGGCGACGAGGTGGGTATCATCGCTCCGGGGACCACTGAGTTCCAGCCGATGATCCTCGATGAGCACATCGTGTTCGACAACACCCTGTTCATTCCTCCGCAGGGCACCAAGCATCGCCAGATCACCGGCGAACTCGGACACTTCCGCCTTGACCTTGGCGACGGGTACCTGCTGCATGGAACTCCGTATGCCAAGTCCATCGGTGCTGCGGTCACGCACGGCTGCGTACGTATGCACGACGAGGACATCGAGTGGCTGTACGACAACGTTCCGGTGGGAACCAAGGTCTATATCTACTGAGGGCTCGCACATCCTGTACGGGGCGGCGCGGACCGGACGATGTCCGCGCCGCCCTGTCTGCATTCACAGGCGGTCACCTTCAGTTGGCCACCGCGGCGTGGCAAGTCCGCCGGCATCCTCATAGAACTGGATGCTGCCGGGCTTGTATGCCTTCGTGAGCAGGATGACCTGGCCGGTGTGCAATGCGAAGTGCTCCACCACGTGGTACACCGCGTCCAGCACGGTCACATTCCGTCCCTGCACGACGCGATGCGTGAGAAGGTCGTCGGGCGTGAGCGACGCGAGCACCGCATCGGCCTCACCCAGTGTGGCCGACAGCGCACCAAAGAGAGTGCGGGCGTCGGCCCCCTGCGTCGCGGCGAACTCCGAGGATCGCTCGCGATGGTCTGGTTTCCCGCCCACGCTGCTCACCAACCATTGCCGGACATTTCCCTCCAGGTGGAGCAGCAGGTTGCCGATGCTGTTCGACCCATCGTCGCTTCGCCGCCACACGGCGTCCGGCGGAAGCGTCGCAAGGCACCGCTCGATCTTCGTGGGATATTCGTACGCCAGGTAATGGCGTGAGCGCTCGATGAATGCCGACGGAATTGTCATGGGATGTCTCGCTCGCGGGTAGTGAGCTGCTACTTCGGCGGGTTGGCCCGCTCCTCGACGATGGTGAAGACGGGAAGGTTGAGTCCCCACCAGATGGCGGAGAATCGCAACGCGGCGCACACCACCATGCCCGCCTGCGACGCGATCACCCTCGGGACGCCGCCCGCCTCCAGCAGGAAATACGCTGTGGTACCGGCAACCGCGGCGCTGGCATACAGGTTTCCACCGCGGAAAAGAAGCGGTACTTCAGCGCTCAGCACGTCACGCACCACGCCTCCAGCCGTGCCGGTGAGCGTTCCCAGCAACACGCAGCTCACGGCGGGCAGTCCGGCGGATTCGGCGATCTGCGCACCCACCACACTGAACACGGAAAGTCCCAGGGCGTCGGCCACGAGCAGGGTTCCGCGCGGGGCGGGTCGCCAGCGGGCATACGCCACGGTGATGAGCGCCGAGGCGATGATGACGACGAGGTAGGCCGGATCGGCGAGCCAGAAGATGGGATGACGATTCAGCAGGACGTCGCGAATGGTTCCGCCGCCGATGGCGGTGACCGTGCCGAGTGCAATGACCCCGATGACGTCCATTCCACGCCGGCCGGCGGCAATGGCACCGCTGATCGCGAAGACCGCGATGCCAATCAGGTCCAGCGCGTAACGGAGCACGCCGTCACCGCCGGGTGCGTGCTACGGCTTGATCTCGACGGGCGTACCGATGGGTACGACGCTCCAGATCTGCTCGATCTCCTCATCCGTCAGCGCCACGCATCCGTTCGTCCAGTCATTGATGCGATGCGACGCGCCGGCGGCCCCGAGGCCGTTGGGGAGGCCGTGGATCATGATGTCACCGCCTGGTGACATCCCGGCCGCCTGCGATCGTGCCCTGTGCACCACGTCCGGATACGAGATGTGGAGCGCCAGGTGGTACTTGCTGTAGGGCTGTCTCGCGTCGATGTAGAACAGGCCCTCCGGGGTCCGCTTGTCGCCGGCACTGAGCTTGTCACCCTGCGGACGACCACCGAGCGCCACCAGATAGGTGTGCGTGGGCTTCCCGTCGCGGAAGAGTGTAAGCGTATGGGCCTTTTTCTCGACGACAATGCTGTCGACGAGACCCAGCGGCGGCGTGGCGGCGCTGGTGTGCACGAGCAGCGCCATCCCGTGGGCGGGACCAGGCGACGCAACGATCATGTTGGCGGAGAACACACTGACGAGCAGGGCGTGGAGCATGGCTCGCGGTTGGCGGTTGGACCTCAATGTACGCAGGGACACGTCACTTGTTCCAGTGCCCCGCATGATTCCGTTGCTTGACGACTCACCGGACGGAATGTCGCGGGCCGGGTCACGGGTACGCGCGCCGGATCGCCACGGTCCGCTCGAGCTCATCGCGCGACTGCAGGATCTTCTCGCGGAGATCGCGTGGCAGTGCGGGCCGCGTGCGCAGCATGACGTCCAGCGCGGCGAGCGCCGACGGGGATCGCTGTCCGTCCACCGTGGCGCCCACCCAGTTCCCCAGGAAGAAGATACGGCGATTCCGCTGGATCCAGGGCAGGCTGTCGAGCGCAGGGACCAGGTAGCGGCGCGTGAGTTCATCGTGTTCGGGATCGTGGAAGGCGCGCAAGCTTGCGGTCACCCAATCCTCGTTGAGCGCGCGGTCACCAAAATATCGCGTCCAGTAGTTCGCCTTGGTGGCGGAGTCCGGGCGCGCTGCTCCTGCCACGAACGCACGCCGACGACCCTCCGTCGTGGAATCCCGCCTCGATTCGGCAGCAAGCCGTGCATCGGCTGTTGGAGCGCCGCGAGCCACCAGTGCCGTGACAATGCTCCACCGCGTGGGAGCCCGCAGCGGTGCCCCGGCAGCGGCACTGCTGTCCAGTAGCGCATCCAGTGTAGACAGTGCGGTTGATGACCGCGCCAGCCCGACGAAGGCGTCGAGGTGATTCTTTCGGACGCCATATGAGCGGGCTACGTCAGCGTCCCCTCGTTCGAGTACACCCTCGAGTAGCGGGCGAAGCCGCAGCTGTTCATTGGTCGACAGGTAGGCCGTTGCCACGCGCGACAATCGGCCGAGGAGCACCGGCACGAGTTGTTCATCACTCTCGTGCGGCAACTCGCGCAGCACCATCCCCGCGTAGCGCGCTGGCGCGAGCCGGGCAGCGCGCACCTCGTCCCAAAGTGCGCCCCACAGCATGGCGCGCACGAAGTCGTCACGCACGCTGCCAATGCCCGTCTCGAGCCAAGCCACGCTGCGCGCATCCAGACGGAGCAGTGTGTAGCCATAGTCTCCGGCGTTGGCGAAGACGAAGTCGGGTACGCGCGAGCCGATCACCGGGACGATGGTGCGGCGTCCGCGTAATTCCACGGCGTAGCGTTCTGCGGGAGCGCCCGCGTATCCCAGCAGCACCTCCACGCGAATGGGCCACGGCGCGCGTCCGGACAGTCCGCGCGCAGGCGCCTGCTGCAGCGCCAGGCTGGCCAGCCGTCCGTTCCGCACACTGATGTCCTGGGTGATGACCGGCATGCCTGGGCGCAGTATGTAGTTGGCACCCCAACTCGCGAGCGAGCGATGCGATGCAGCGCCGACGGACTGCAGCAGGTCGCGCCACGTGGCGTTGCCATACGGATGGGAGCTGATGTAGGCGCGCAACCCGTCCCGGAACGCAGTGTCGCCCACCAGGTAGTTGAGCTGCTTGAGGATGCCCGGCGCCTTGTTGTAGACGATTGCGCCGTAGTTGCTCTTCGCCTGGTCCAGGTTGCCCAGCTGTTGCCAGACCGGCGTGGTTCCCACGGATGCGTCTACCGCGTACGCCGCCGGCTTGTTGCGCAGGTAGAACGTCTTCCATGCCTGGGCCGCCGGATCGAGGTCGGCCTGCATCACTGCGGCGAGGTAGGTGGCGAATCCTTCCTTCAGCCAGAGGTCGTCGAACCAGCGCATGGTCACGTAATCACCGAACCACTGGTGTGTGACTTCGTGGAAGATCGTCGCCTCGCGGCCGAGCAGCTGGCTGAGCGTAGGCCGCTCGCGATAGACGAACGTTTCCTCGTTGTAGAAGATCGCGCCGGGGTGCTCCATGCCCCCGAACGGAAAGGCCGGCGCGAGCACCACATCGAATTTCTGAAAGGGAAAGCGCTGTGCGGTGTAGCGCTCCAGCCACTCCACGGCGCGGCTGTTCATCGCGAGCAGCGTGTCGAACTCCACTTCCGGCGCGCGTGACGCACGCGCGTAGAGCGAGATGGTCCTGCCGTTGACGGTCGCCGTCCGCACATGCCATGGCCCTGCCGCGAACGCCACGAGGTATGTGCTGATGGGATCGGATTCTGCGAATCGGAACGTGAGTGCCGCAGCGGTATCCACCCTCGACAGCACCCCGTTGGCCACCGCCGTCCAGCCGCGTGGTGTCGTGAGCGACAGGGTGACGCGCGCCTTGAGGTCGGGCTGGTCGAAACAGGGGAACAGCTGGTTCGCGTCGGCCGGCACGAGCAGCGTGTAGAGGTAGTCGGCGTCATCCACTGCATCGTGCACGCGAATGACGCTGGCACCGGCGGGCGCGATGGCCGAGCGAAAGTCGAGGGCCACGTCGTTATCCCCGTCGCGCAGGGAGGCGCCGGAGAGCACAAGGTGGCCGTTGGCGGTGTGCGGAACGGTGGCGACGCCGTTGGCCTGTACGCCGGAGAAGCCGAGGCCCCGGAAGTCGAGGATGACATCGCCGCCACCGTGGCGCGTGAAGCGCACGTGCGCGTGTCCCGCCACGGTGTCTCGGCGCGTGACATCGAGGTCGAGCTCGTACCGCACGTTCGAGACCTGCTGAGCGCGGCGGTCCGCGAGCGCGCGCGAGATGCCAGGAACGGTGAGGCTGTCACTGCCGTGGGGCAGCAGCGCGGGGACAAGCAACGCGAGGAACGGCAGCAGCATCATGCAGGAATGGCGAAAGGGTGACGAGGCGAAGTCTCTCGCCGCGTCACCCCTTGCCGCAAGCTACAGCCACAACCTACATCTTCGGCAGCAGCACGTGATCGATGACGTGGATGATGCCGTTCGACTGCAGCACATCGTACGTGGAGATGTTCGCGATACCGCCAGCAGCATCCTTGAGGACGATGTTGCGGGGGCCGTTCATCATGGCGGTGAGCTTCTGTCCGTTGACCGTGGTGAGGATCGCGCTGCCATGGCCCTTGCGGATGTGCTTCTCGATGTCACGAGCGTTGAAGCGGCCAGCAAGCACGTGGTAGGTGAGCACACCGGTGAGTGCGGCCTTGCTCTCGGGCTTCAGCAACGACTCGACCGTGCCGGCCGGAAGCACCGCGAACGCGCCGTTGATGGGAGCGAACACGGTAAACGGACCCTTGCCCTGGAGCGTCTCCACGAGGCCGGCGGCCTTCACCGCGGCAACGAGGGTCGTGTGGTCCTTTGAGTTCACGGCATTGGACACAATGTCCTTGGCCGGATACATCGCCTCGCCACCAACCATCACGGTCTGTGCGGACAACGGTGCGGCGAGCAGGACTGCCGCAGCAAGCGAGAACAGCGAACGAGTGATCATTGCAGTCGAATGGGTTCAGGTGTGAGGCGCGCCGCGACTCCGCGGCGTCATCCAGTCTACGTGCACATGAACGAATCGGATCTATGGATGTTCCTGAGCGAGACGAACGACCTGCTTGCGACGCGACAAGAGCAGGTCCTTCGCTACGCTTCAGGACGACAGTCGGCTCACCGCCCCTGGTCGTACACGATGTCCACTGGAATGCCCTTCGCCTTCAGCCGCTCGAGGTCCACTTGTAACTCTGGTCCGATGGATCCGAGTTCGGTGTACAGCCGCACCACGCCCGCATAATCACCATTGCCCTGCAATACCAGGATCTGGCGCGACAGTTCGTCGGCACCCAGGCGCATCTTCACGGCATCCACACGGTATTTGCCACTGGCCTCCCGACTGAACGCGCCGGCGCGCTGCAGGAAGTTGAATGCCACGATGTTCGCTCGGCCGTGCGCGTCACCTGCCCCGAAGCGAACGGAGCGGAAGAGGCTCGCGAGGAACGTGACGTAATTGTCCTCGACCGATTCCCGACCCAGCTCCCCCTGCGCATTGAGCTGGCGAATCATGAACAGGCCGAGGATATCCGCCTTGCCTTCCTCGAGCGCACCCGCCTTCTCCTTGAGCGCGGCACGCACCGTCCCCTTGCCGTCGATGGTGTTCTTGATGCCCAGCCCGTGCGCCACCTCGTGGAACATCACGTTCTCGAAGAAGGCGTCGAACGTCACGCGTGTGCGCTGGTCGTCCACGATGAGTTCCTGCGCAATCGGGAGCAGGATCCGATCGAACTTGGCACGTACGGCGTTCTTGAGCTGCAGGCGGCGCGAGCCCTTCCTGAGCTGCACCACTTCGTCATTGGGCAGGTTGATGGCAATGGTCTTCGATGCCTGATTCGCCTGCCCCGCGACGTACACCACGTCGTACGCATTGAGGTCAGCGTCGGCACCTGGCCGCTCGCTCTTGTACCGTGGGTCCACCGGAACAGCCTGCTGTAGAGCGGGGAGCTGCTTTGCGTATTTCGCCAGGCGCGCGCTCCACGTCTGGTCCTTCACCAGCACGAACGCCTCGTTCGCAGCCTTGTAACCGAACAGCTCGTCCTCGTACGTCTCGATCGGGCCGAGCACGAGGTCCAGCGTGTTGTGCTTCATGTCCATCCAGGCCAGGTCGCTGGGCTGATAGCGATCCGTGATGAGCGCGGACGCGAGCTGGGTGAGATAAGTCCGGAGCCCGGGATCGTCCGCGAGAAGCGCGGCCGCGCGGAGTTTCGACGCGGCACGCTGGGTGGGGCCCGCGAAGAATCTCGAATACGGAATGACTGTGAGCGCTCCTGCTGCATCGCGTCGCACCATGGTGTACAACGACATGAGACTGTCCGCCCTCGGCCCTCTACCCGCCACGGCGCGTTCGAACTCCTCCTTCGTCATGTCGCGCGGGTAGAAATTGGCACCCGCTGGCTTGGGTCCGATCCCCACCACGAACGGGACATTGCCGTCGAGCCGATCCCACGGACCCACATTCACGTCGGCCAGGGCGCGCGAGGGTGCATCGGTGATCGACCGCATGACAGAATCGCGCGGACCGATGGACTGCTCCCAGTAGATCGCGTGCATCTCACGCGCAGCGTCGATGAGGAGGGGCAGCATCTGTCGTTCATGCGGCGTGAGATGCGCTGTGTCCGGCTGCAGTCGAACCGTGGTATACCGGGCGAGGCGTTCGGCGGGTGTGGCGAGCGCCGGAGCTTGTCGCACAGGCATGGTCGCCGGCGTGGTGACTTCTGGCGGGCTTGCCGCCGACACCGGGACAACTGGCGGGGGAATGGGCGCTGACGTGGTGACGACGGGCGTCCCGAAGCAGGCGGCCTGAGCTACCACGAGGCTGAATGCAACACGAAGAAGAAACGGACTGAGCCTGGTCATGGCACACGAAGGGAAAGAGGGCTGCGGGAGTGCGTGATCACCCGCGACAACAAGCTGCAATGCAGCGCACTCCAGTGGAACGTCACTTGCCAAGTGTTTACCCCTGAGAAAGCCATCGCCCCCGTCACCGAACAGACTCATGCAGAGACGAACGCGCTCGCTCATCGCCATCTTCGCCGTGCCGATCGCTGGCGCGCTCGTGTTCGGACTCGGGGCCGCTCGCGCGCCGGGTTCCGCCAGTTCAACGCTGACGCTCGAAGCGAGCCTGTCCGAGCGAAAGCTGACGCTCAAGCGGGACGGTGAAGTGGTGAAGACCTATGACGTGGCCGTTGGCGCCGCCGCGCATCCGACCCCACCGGGACTCTTTACCATCCGCAAGATGGTCTGGAACCCGGCTTGGGTGCCACCCAATGTGGCGTGGGCAAAGGGGAGCACGGCCAAGGCACCTGGGCATCCCGCGAACCCGATGAAGACAGTGAAGATCTTCTTCCAGGAGCCGGACTATTACATCCACGGTACGGGCGCGGTGGAGTCGCTGGGTGAAGCGGCGTCACACGGCTGCCTCCGCATGGACCCGAACGACGCGGCCGAGGTGGCCCTCATGGTGATGGAGAATGGTGGCGTCTCGCACGACATGGACTGGGTGAAGGGCATCCTCCACGTGGGCGAGCAGCGAGTCGTGACCATGCAGCAAACTGCGCCGCTGACGATCACACCCTGATCGAGCGTATCGCGGTGAGAAGGGCGGTCGCTCCGGACGGAGTGGCCGCCCTTCGCAATTCTGCGCGTGCAAAGCGCGGGTCTTTCGCTTCAAAGAGCAGGTCCTTCGCTTCGCTCATGACGACAAGCGCTTCGCTCAGGACGACACGGGATGTCAACCGTGCGCTATCCGGTAAGCCACCCACGCCAGGGCCAGCATTGCAACGCCGCCTGCCAGCAGCCAAAGCGGCTGCGCTCCGGCGATGTGTTCGTCTCCGTCAAGCTCCCGGCATCGGCGCTCGCGCCAGGCGACGAGGGCACCAGTGCCTGCCATGCCCACGACGAACGCGCTGCGCGACAGCATCGACGCCGAGGCGCGCACGGGCATCAGGAGGTGTGCTGAACCCATGCCGATCGCAACGACAAGTGCGGCGTTGGTGAGCCTGGTGATCACGCGGACGTTCATGCAGTCACGCCAGTCATGACCGCACCGCGCGAACGCTCAGTCGGCCGACGTGAATGTGATGTCCGTGTCGATGGGCTTGCCGTGCCGCCAGACCCCGGCGCCGGAGCGCGGGGGGGTCAACACCTCGAAGCGCACCTCGAGATGTTGCGGGTCGTCGGCAAACGTGGGGCGCAGATCCTCGAGCACCGCGCTGTACGCGGCCTCATGGTCGCCGGCCGACACGATGCCAACGTGAATGGGATGCGCAAATCGCTGCATCTCCTGCGCACCCGCGATCCGCTCGGCGATGTAGTAGACGTATGTCGTCATCGTCCCCTGCGCAGGGCAGTTTATTGTGGCTGGACAGTGAAGACGAGCACGGCATTTGGTGGAATCGGTCCGCTGCCGTTCGCGCCGTAGCCGAGCGACGGCGGAATGATGAGCTGGCGGCTGCCGCCAACCTTCATGCCCAGGAGACCTTCGTTCCAGCCCTGGATCACGTTGCCGGGGATGGTGAAGGAGTACGTACCGGAGTCGAACACGCTGCCG
>JAYVNZ010000383.1:0-10153 GCA_043758185.1 Gemmatimonadaceae bacterium
CCGGCCGAACACGGGTTCGAGCGGGTGCTCGCCAACAAGTATTTCGTGGACGAAGCGTACGACGCTGCCATCGTCGAGCCGGTGCTGGCCACGTCCCGCGGCCTGTTGTGGCGCGGCCTCGATGTAGGCATCATCGACGGCATTACGCGACTGTTCATCCAGAGCAAGGATGACGACGGTGCGCCCGGCACGACGGTACCCATGGGCGGCCTTCTGCCACGTGCCGTGGGGTGGATGGGATCGCAGTTGCAGTCGGGGCTTGTGGGCACCTATGCGTGGGTCCTCGTCGTCGGAGTGCTGTTCGTGCTCGGCGCCTTCACTTTCAGATAGCCCGACATGCGCGAGTTTCTCCTTTCCGTCAGCTACGACCGCTGGATCCTCCCGGCGCTGCTCTTCATCCCCCTCCTCGCCGCGCTGGCCGTCATGGCCGGCGGGAGGCAGGCGGAAGGGGAGGACGAGGTGCTCACGGGTGCGGCCAACCGCCCGCGCGCGATCGCGACCGCCGCCTTTGCACTCGAATTCGTGCTGTCGATCGGGCTGTGGTGGGCGTTCGACCCGTCCGTGGCCGGTTGGCAGCAAGTGTTCGACATCCGGTGGATTCCATCATGGGGCGTGCGTTTCACGCTGGGGCTCGATGGTATTGCCATGATGATGGTGCTGCTCACCACCTTCATCATGCTGCTCGCCTCCATCGGAAGCTGGACGTCGATCCGGCAGAAGGCGTCATCGTACTATGCGCTCCTGCTGGTGCTCACCACCGGCATGCTCGGCGTGTTCATGGCGCTTGACCTGTTCCTCTTCTACGCCATGTGGGAAGTGATGCTCATTCCCATGTACTTCATCGTGGGAATCTGGGGCGGAGAGCGCCGCATCTACGCGAGCCTCAAGTTCTTCATCTACACCATGCTCGGCTCGCTGCTGATGCTTGTCGGGATCATCTACCTGGGGCTGGCCGCCAGACAGCCGCACCTGGTAAACGGAGCGCCCGTGATGCTCAATGGCGCCGTGGAAATGATCCCCAACTTCTCGTACGACGCGATCATGTCGCAGGTGCAGCTCACGCCGCACGCGGGGATGTGGTTGTTCGGTGCCTTCTTCCTCGCGTTCGCGGTGAAGGTGCCCATGTTCCCCTTTCATACCTGGCTGCCTGACGCGCATGTGGAGGCGCCGACGGCCGGGTCCGTGGTGCTGGCGGCCATCATGCTCAAGCTGGGCACGTTCGGCTTTCTTCGCCTCGCCGTTCCGCTTTTTCCAGCGGCCGCCATGAACCCGACCATTCGTGGCCTGGTGCTCACGCTGGCGGTCATCGGCATCGTGTACGGTGCGCTGGTGTCGCTCGTGCAGCCCGACTTCAAGAAGCTGGTGGCGTACAGCTCGGTGAGTCACCTCGGGTTCGTGATGCTCGGCATCTTCGCCCTCACGGTGCAGAGCGTACAGGGTGCGTTGATGGTGATGATCAATCACGGCCTGTCCACTGGCGCGCTCTTCTTCCTCATCGGCATGATCTACGAGCGGCGCCACACCCGGCTCATTTCGGCGTACGGCGGCATCGCGCGCGTGGTGCCGCTCTTCTCCGCAATCCTCGTGTTCGTCTCGCTCAGCTCCATTGGCGTGCCTGGCACGAATGGCTTCGTGGGTGAGTTCCTCGTGCTCCTCGGCGCATATCGCACCTACCCGGTGCTTGCAGTGGTGGGCGCCACCAGCGTCATCATCGCCGCGGCGTACATGCTGTGGGCCATCCAGCGTATCCTCTTCAACCCGCTCGACAAGGTGGAGAACGAGCACATCCCGGACATGAATCGCCGCGAGCTGCTCCTCATGGCGCCGCTGCTGGCCGGTATCATCTGGCTGGGCGTCTACCCCGCGCCGGTGCTGCGACGCCTCCAGCCCGCCGCCGAGAACTTCGTCCGCATTGTTGAGAGTCGCTCGGCCATGACGAGCACCGCAATGCGCGGAGGACGCTGATGCGCACCTTCGACCTTGCCATTCCGTCGCAACTGACTGCCGCGCTGCTGCCGGACCTCCTGCTGATTGGCGGTGCCATGGCCCTGCTGCTCTGGGCCGTGTGGCGCACGGAGTCAGCGGCACACCAGCGCAGCGTGGGCGTGCTGTCCATCGGGCTCTGTGTGGCAACGCTCATTGCCGTGGTGCTCATGATGTTCGGGCGCCACACCGCCACCGATGGTCCCATTGCCGTGGACAACTTCCGGTGGATGGCGGATATCATCATCCTGCTCGGCACCATCGGCGCCATTGCGCTCGGCATCGATGACAACGATCGCAGTGGCACCACCACGTCGGAAACGCACGTGCTCCTGCTGCTCGCGTCCAGCGGCATGATGCTCATGGTGGCGGCGCGCGACCTCATGATCGTGTTCCTCGGCATCGAGCTGATGTCGATTTCCGTCTACGCGCTGGCGGGCCTCAACCGCCGCAGCGAACGCTCGGCCGAGGGCGCACTCAAGTATTTCCTGCTCGGTGCGTTCTCCACGGCGTTCCTGTTGTACGGCATAGCGCTCGTCTATGGAGCCACGGGTACCACGGGCCTCCACCAGATCGGCGTTCGCGTGCTCCAGCAGGATCTCTACCACAGCCCGCTGCTGCTCATCGGCATCGCGTTGCTGCTCGTGGGCTTCGGGTTCAAGGTGGCCACCGTGCCGTTCCACATGTGGGCGCCCGACGTGTACGACGGATCACCCAATCCCGTCACGGCGTACATGGCCGCCACCGTCAAGGCGGCAGCGTTCACGGCGTTCCTGCGCGTGTGGCTCGAGGCATTCGGTGGCGAGTTCGTGAGCTGGCATCGCGCCGTCGTGGGCCTGGCCATTGCCACGATGGTCATTGGCAACTCGATCGGCCTGGTGCAACGCAACCTCAAGCGGTTGCTGGCCTACTCCTCCATCGCGCACGCCGGATTCCTTCTCGTTGCCATTGCAGCGGGCACGGAGCAGGGCGCGTCGGCGATGCTGTTCTACCTGCTGGCCTACACGCTCGCGACCTTCGGCGCCTTTGCCGTGATCGTCGTGCTCTCGCGTGGGGATGCGGCAGTCACAACGGACGACGTCAGTGGACTCTGGCTTGTGCGTCCATGGCTCGCACTCGGCATGGCAGTCTTCATGTTCGCCATGCTGGGCTTCCCCATTGTCGGGGGCATGGGCTTCTTCGCCAAGTGGTACGTGCTCAAGGCGGCACTCCAGGCGCCGCAGCCGCAGACGTTGCTCGCCGTGGTCCTGGTGCTCACTACCGTGATCTCCGCCGGCTACTATCTCTACGTCATCATGGTGATGTTCATGCGGCCGCGCAGGGATGATGCGCCGGCCGTACCGGCCACGCCGGGGTGGACGCAATTCGTCATGGTCGCTTCCGCTGCCACCATCCTCATCCTGGGCCTGCTGCCGGACCTTGCCGTGCGCTATGCCGCGGTGGGCACACCGCGGTTGTCGGCACCATCGGACATGACAGGCGTTGCGCCCACTCCACCCGCCCCCGTCTTTCGCTGACGTGCACGGGGTCGCGCCTGCGACCCCGTTGGTCTTTCGACATCCCGCATGAGCATAGCAGCTGGCATCTTTCGTCAATACGACGTCCGTGGCGTCGTGGACGCTGACCTCACTGTGGAGGCTGCGTACGCCATCGGCGGTGCGTACGCTGCACTCATGCGTGAGCGTGGCGTCACCGGCGAGGTCGCCATTGGCCGTGACAACAGGCCGAGTGGCGGCAAGCTGCGCGATGCGCTGGTAAGCGGCCTGACGTCCGCCGGGGTAAGTGTCGTGGACATCGGTGTGGTTCCCACGCCGGTGCTGTACTGGAGCCTGCACCACCTCGACGTGATTGGAGGCATCCAGATCACCGGATCGCACAATCCGCCCGAGTACAACGGCTTCAAGCTCTGTTTCGGGACGGAGTCGTTGCACGGTCACGACCTCCAGCACCTGCGCGCGTTGATCGAGTCCGGCGCCGCGCCCCGGGGACAGGGACAGGTCAGGCACGAAGCTCTCGTCGACGGATACGTCGCGGATGTCGTGACCCGGACGGGAAAGCTCGCGCGTGACATGAAGGTGGTGTACGACTGCGGCAACGGTGCGGGGGCACTCGTTGCTCCACAGTTGATGCGCGCCCTGGGGCTGGATGCGGTGGGCCTGTTCACCGAGAGCGATGGCACTTTCCCGAATCATCACCCGGATCCGACGGTCGCCGAGAACCTCCAGGACCTGATTGCCGCAGTGAAGCGTGAGGGGGCGGAGATGGGCATCGCGTTCGACGGCGATGCCGACCGCATTGGTCTCGTGGACGACGAGGGGCGCATCATCTGGGGCGATCACATCCTCATCCTGTACGCCCGGGACGTGCTTGCTCGCACGGGCCTCGGCCAGCCGATCATTTTTGACGTGAAGTGCAGCCAGGCGCTCACGGACGAGATCACGCGGGCTGGAGGACGCCCCGTCATGTGGAAGACCGGCCATTCCCTCATCAAGGACAAGATGAAGGCGGAGGGCGCGCCCCTCGCGGGCGAGATGTCGGGGCACATGTTCTTCAGCGAAGGATTCTACGGCCACGACGATGCCCTCTATGGCGCGGCCCGGCTGCTGCGCATCGTGGCGGCGTCTGGCCGCACGGTGCGTGAACTCCTTGCCGACGTCCCCCCGTTCGTCACCACGCCGGAGATTCGCGTCGAGTGCGGTGACGACCGCAAGTTCGACCTGGTGGAGAAGGCCGTCGCGCATTTTCGCGAGCGCCATGATGTGATCGATGTGGACGGCGTGCGCGTGCTCTTCGGCGACGGGTGGGGCCTCATCCGCGCGTCCAATACGCAGCCCATCCTCGTGACCCGCTACGAAGCACGCTCCGCCGAGCGACTCGCCGTCATCCGCAACGAGATGGAGAGCTGGATTCGCGCGCAGGGCGTGTCCGTTTGACGTGACCGTGCGCCGCGTGCTGGGCGGAATGCTCGCCGTCACCGCGCTGGTGCTCGTGATCGGGCGGTGGGGTGCGGGCCTCTACACCGACTACCAGTGGTATGCGTCGCTCGACGCGCTGGCCATATGGCGCGCCCGCGCGGGAACCATGGTGGCGCTCGGCGGCGCATCCTTCGCGATCGCAACGCTGTTTGCATTCGTCAATTTCCTCGCGGTGCGAAGGTCCGTGGTGTCACTGGTCGTGCCCAGGCGGCTGGGGAACATCGAGATCGGGGAGCAGGTGGCCAGCCACTTCCTCTTCGGGGCCGTGGTGCTGCTCGCCGTGCTGGTCGGCGCACTGCTCATCGCGCCGCTCGATGGATGGCACGAGGCACTCCTGGCCTTCTCGGGCCGGCCATTCGGCGAATCGGATCCGTATTTCGGCGCCGACCTTGGCTTTTTTGTCTACTGGCTTCCGTTCGAGACGTCGCTGCACCTGTGGGCGGTCGTCGTGCTGACCGCCATCACGGGACTCGTGGTGATCCTGTATGCATTGACGCCGAGTCTCCGGTGGGAGCGAGGCACGTTGTTCGTGTCGGCGTACGTCAGGCGCCATTTCATCATGTTGGGCGCCGTGGTGCTCCTCGTGCTCGCGTGGAGCTACCGGCTGGGTATGTACCGCGTACTCGCGTTCGGGGGCGGGCCTGCTGGAGTGTTCACCAGCACCGATCACCGGCTGGTGCCCGTGATGCTGCTGCTGGCTGTCTACACTGCATGCGCGGGACTGGTTGTGGGATGGGCGGGCTGGACGGGGCAGACCCGGCTTGCCTTTGCCACCGTGACCACGGTACTCCTCTTCGCGTTGGGTGCGCGCACCATTGCCCCACTCGTCATGCGCCGGTCGGACGAATCCGCGGCGAATGCGCCTGGTGAGGCGCCCTACCTCCTGACCCGCCTCAACTTCACGCGGCGCGCCTACGGCGTGGATCGCATGCATGCCGAATTGCTGGGAGCGGGGTTCGGGAACACGAGCGACGTCGCGTCGCGTCTCGCCGTCTGGGACGGCGCCACGCTGGCCCGCGCAGTCGAACGGGGGTCGCGCGTGCGGACGGTGGGAAACCGCGCCGGTTGGCAGGCGACTGCCGGCAGCCTGTCCGCGACTGTCGTCGAGCGGATCAGCGACGCGGCAGGAGGGTCGCACGACGCGTGGAGCATTGTGCGATACGAGGCGGGTCGCGCTGACGAACGCGGCGCACCGCGGCGCGTGAGCGATCCGTCATCCGCGGGAGATCTCCTGCTTGCCGGCGAGCCCGCGGTGTTCGACTCCGCGCCGAGCTATACCGTGATGTCGGATTCGCTCGGCCAGATCGCCGGCGTCGAACTGGCGTCTACGCGCTCCCGACTGATGTACTCGTGGAGCCTGCAGAATTTCCGCCTGCTGTTTGGCGAGCTCCCGGCCAACCGGCCGGTGATCGTGCAGCGCCGCGCCATCCGCGAGCGCCTGGAGGCCTTGACGCCGTTCTTCGAGCAGGGCGGCGAGATTGTCCCCATCGTCACCGGCGACACACTGTACTGGGCCGTGGAGTTGTATGCGACTTCCGCGAGCTATCCGCTCTCGCAGCGGTTCACCGTGCTCGGCGAGGAGCGGAGCTACCTGCACCATGCGGCCACGGCCCTGGTCCACGCGGCATCTGGCCGCGTGCTCCTGGTTGCGACGTCAGCGCCAGACCCGGTGACCACCAGCTGGATGGCGCGGTTCCCGGGGCTCTTCAAGTCCGTCTCATCGCTATCGCCACCGCTTCGCGCGCAACTGCCGCCCATTTCCGACGGCGCGCGCGCGCAGGCACTTGCCTTTGCGGCCGCCGGATTTCGGGGCGACAGCCTCGAGGTGAAGCACTTTGCCATTCCTGACGGAGCGGATTCCTCGGCGTCGGCGCACGAGCCGACCTATGCCTTGCTGCCCAATCTCGGGGGCGTTGCGTCGCTCTGGGCGTTGCTCGACTCCACCGAGCGAGTGCGTGGCACGGTCGCGGCGATTGGCGGGCCGTCGCGCGCAACGGCGTGGCTTCCCGTGGCCAGCGACGGAAGGAGATGGGGAGTTGTGGTCGACATCCTGCGCACCGCCGATTCCACGCAGCGCGAAAGCGGAGTGGTACGAGCTCCCCTTCGGGTTGCGCCGCTCGTCGATCGGGCACTGTACGTCCAGCCCATCTTTCAGTGGCGGTCGGGCACCACGCCGGTGCTGTCGCGTGTGGCGGCCTCCTATCATGACACATCGAGGGTCGCCCCTTCGCTGTCCGCGGCACTGGGCATCGGTCCAACGGCGCCGCCCCTGGGTGGCGGAGCGCAGACCGCACTGCGCCCTCGGGCCGACAGCCTCTATCGCCTCATGCGAGACGCGCTGGGCAAGGGCGACTGGGCGGAATTTGGACGTGCCTTCAACGCGCTCGGCGTCATTCTCCGCGAGCCCATTCCATGAACTTGCCCGGCGGATTCGCGCGACCTAGCTTGCCACTGCTACCTGTAGGCACGCAGTCATGCCGCGCACCGCAGTAATTGCCCTGGGCGGCAATGCGCTTGCCCCGGCTGGCGAGCACAGCACCATTCACGATCAGTTTCGTCACGCGCGCGAGAGTCTCGGACCCATCGTGGATCTGGCGCATGATGGGTGGAACGTGTGCGTGGTGCATGGCAACGGTCCGCAGGTCGGGGACGAGCTGGTGCGCAACGAGAGTGCGCGGTTGGAGGCCAGTCCCTTGCCGCTCGGCGTACTGGTGGCGGCAACGGCGGGGTGGATCGGCTATATGGTGCAGCAGTCCATCGAGAATGCATTGCGGCGGGCCGACTCCGTTCGCGATGTGGCAACCATCATTACGCAGGTGCAGGTGCGCGCGGATGATCCCGCGCTCCAGAATCCCACGAAGTTCATCGGGCAGGCGCTCGGCGACCTGCGTGCCGAGGAACTCCGGCGTGAAGGACATTGTGTCAGGACGGATGCGCGAGGAAACCTGCGCCGCGTGGTCGGAAGCCCGGCGCCACAGGCGATACACGAACTGGGGAGCATCAAGCGGCTGGTCGAGCAGGGGACTATCGTCATCGCATGCGGTGGTGGTGGGGCGCCCATTTACGACGATCCGGTCAAGGGATGGGAAGGCATCGACGCAGTCGTGGACAAGGATCTTGCAGCGGCCGTGCTCGCGCGGGATCTGGGAGCATCGCTGTTGTTGATTCTCACGGATGTGGATGCGGTGTATGCCGATTGGGGCACACCGGAACAACGGCCCCTCACCCGCCTCTCGGCGGACGAGGCTGAGCAGATGGATCGCGCGGGAGCCTTTGGGGAGGGCAGCATGGCCCCGAAGATCCGGGCGGCAGTGGACTTCGCGCGGCGCACCGGCGGTCGCGCAATCATCACGGAACTCCGTCGCGGCCGCGAAGCGGTGCGTGGCGAGGCAGGAACGACCATCACAGCGGAGAAGGCGTGAACATCCACGAGTATCAGGCAAAGGACATCCTGCGCGCCGAGGGCGTGCCAATTCCCGCGGGCGAAGTGGCCACCACCGCCGAGCAGGTCGAGGCGATTGCCTCCCGCATCGGCGGCATGGTCGTCGTGAAGGCCCAGGTGCATACCGGCGGACGCGGCAAGGCCGGTGGCGTGAAGCTCGCCAAGAGTCCAACCGAGGCGCGCGAGATCGCGTCGAAGATCCTGGGCATGACGATCAACGGGCTGACGGTCTACAAGGTGCTCGTCACCGCCGCCGCCGACATCGCGACCGAGGCGTACGTCGGCATCATTCTGGATCGCGCCACGCGGAAGCCGGTGTTCATGGTGAGCCCCGCGGGCGGCATCGACATCGAGGAAGTTGCGGCGAAGACTCCCGAGAAGATCCTCAAGCTGCCCATCGATACGCGCTACGGGCTGCAGCCGTACCAGGCGTCCGAACTCGGCTTCTTCCTGTTCGACGACGTGAAGAAGGTGCGCGCCGCTTCGAAGATCATGATGGCGCTCTACCAGGCGTTCATGAAGAGCGACGCCTCGCTCGCGGAAATCAACCCGCTCGTCGTCACGCCGTCTGGTGAGGTACTCGCGCTCGACGCAAAGATCTCCGTGGACGACAATGCGCTCGATCGCCATGCCGACCTTGCCGCACTGCGCGACGAAACGGCCGAGGAGCCGAGCGAAGTGGACGCGCGCAACTCGAACCTCACGTTCATCAAGCTCGACGGAAACGTGGGCTGCGTGGTGAACGGCGCTGGCCTCGCCATGGCAACGATGGACCTCGTGAAGTACTACGGGGGAGAACCCGCCAACTTCCTCGATATCGGCGGGTCGTCCAATCCGGAAAAGGTGGTGAACGCCCTTCGCATCATCACGGGTGACGCCAGCGTGAAGGTCATCCTGTTCAACATCTTCGGCGGCATCACGCGCACCGACGACGTCGCGAACGGCATCGTGACCGCAACAAAGGCGAACCCCCTGAAGATCCCCATCGTCATCCGCCTCACCGGCACCAACGAAGAAATCGCCATGAAGATCCTCACCGATAACGGGTTCAGCGCCTCGTCCGACATGGACGAAGCCGTGCAGAAAGCCGTGGCGCTCGCGCAGGGAGGGCAGGCCGCGTGAGCATCTTCATCGACAAGTCCACGACCCTCATCGTGCAGGGCATTACCGGCCGGGATGGCGGGTTCCACACGCGCCAGATGATCGAGTATGGCACGCAGGTCGTTGGCGGCGTGACACCGGGCAAGGGCGGCCAGAAGTTCGACGACACGGTGCCCGTGTTCAACACGGTGCACGACGCAGTAAAGGCCACGGGCGCGAATACCAGCGTCATCTACGTCCCGCCGATGTACGCGGCCGATGCGATGATGGAAGCTGCCGACGCGGGTATCGCGTTCATCGTCTGCATCACGGAAGGCGTGCCCGTGCTCGACATGACACGTGTGTACCCCTTCGTGAAGGAGAAGGGCGCGCGGCTCCTGGGCCCCAACTGTCCAGGCCTCATCACGCCTGGCGAAAGCAAGGTCGGCATCATTCCCGGCCGCATCTGCACGCCGGGAAACATCGGTGTCGTGAGTCGCTCCGGCACGCTCACGTACGAGGTGGTGTACCAGCTCACCCGCGCGGGCATGGGGCAGAGCACGTGCGTCGGCATCGGCGGCGATCCCATCAACGGCACCAACTTCATCGATTGCCTGGCCGCGTTCGAGAAGGATCCGCATACGAAGGCCGTGGCCATGATGGGCGAGATCGG
>JAYVNZ010000384.1:0-2505 GCA_043758185.1 Gemmatimonadaceae bacterium
AGCAGACGCTTGGCTACCGGCGTGCTTTCTATGGGCTCGTCGCGGACAGCTGGGGGATTTCCGATTTTGCGATGCCGTGGCCGCGCGGACCCATTCCCGCGCTTGCGACAAGCGACGGGAGCCCATCATGCATCCATCACAATCCGGATATCGGGATCGATCGATGCCTGCGCCGACCCGCGCGTGAGCCACGAGACCGCAAAGAACATCAGCAGTGATGAAATGAGGGAGAGCGCGGAGATCGATACCCCGGCCGGCAATCCGTAGATCTTGAAGTACCCGAGCGTCTCCCCCACCAGCGTGATGGCAAGGCCCGTGAGGATGGAGGCGATCGCGCCCGCGCGTGTGGCACCCTCCCAGTTCAGCCCGATCGCCAGGGCAGGTACGATCGTCGAGCCGAACAGGCCCCAGCCGAAGATACCGAGGAAGGCCACCAACGTTCCGGAACCCTGTGCAACAGCTGCGGCAATGACGGCAAGCACCACGGTGCTCAGACGGCCAACGCGAAGCTCATCGCGCACTCGACCGCCGAAGGCCATGGGCAGGTCGTGTGTGAGCGCCGCCGCGCCGACCGACATGAAGGAGTTCACCGTCGCCATGATTGCGGCCGCGACACCGGAGAAGACAAGCCCGGCAACGAGCGTCGGCGCATAGTGCAGCAGGAACTGGGGAGTGGCCTGGTCCGCCCTGGCCAGCGGAGCAATGGCGCCCCCTACCACGAGCGCCTTCATCGCAATCCCGACACTCACGTACAGCAACTGCGTCACGGCCAGCGCCACCGTCAGGAGCAGCGGATACCACTTCAACTGCCGCGGATCGCGCAGCATGTAGAACTTGTGGATGACGTGCGGCTGACCCAGCGAGCCGACGCTGAACACGAAGAAGAACGACAGCGCGCCCATCGGTCCAATGCGTCCCCATGGGCCGAGATAGTTCGCGTCGGCAGACATGATGGTGTGCGCAATGGTCTCCATGCCGCCACCGGACCTGAGCGCATACGCAAAGACGACCGCGGACGCGATGGCCATCACCGACCCTTGAAAGACGTCCGTATAGATCCCCGCCATGATGCCGCCCGCCGCCGAATACGCGAGGATCACGACGGTCCCCACCCAGATGCCCACTGGTACACCCGTGGAGAAGATCGCGTCGATCACCAGGCCGAGTGCGAGCAGGTTCGTGGCGATGTAGCCCACGACGGCAATGAGCACGGCGGCCGCCGCCAGTCCCTGCGCAAGGCGCGAGCGATACCGCGCACCAATGGCATCGGGTACGGTGAAGAGGCCGCGCGCCTCGCCGAGGAGTCGCATCCGCTTTGCCAGCACCCAGGCACCGAGCGCATTGGTCAACGCACCCGGCAGTATGATGAACACAGCGCCGATGCCGATGGTATACACGAGGCCCGGTCCGCCGATGAACGCAAAACCTGATAGCGTGGCAGCCATCTTCGCGATCGCCAGCGTCCAGAGCCCAACCCCCGCGCCGGCCACGAAGAAATCGTTCGCGCTCCTGGTGCGGCGCGCTGCCCACGTCGCAATCACGGCGACGATCACGAAGTAAAGCAGCGCGATCGCGACGATGCCCGGTGACGCCAGGCCCGGAATCACGCCCTGGATCAGCAATGGCGCCTTCACGGCGCTTCTCCAGGCCGCATGCTCGCACGCGCCGCCCGTACGCGCGCGAGATCCTCGTCACTCAGCGTGGACGACTCGAACGTCAAGGCGTACGCGAAGGGCAGTATCGCTATCGGCACGACACCAACGCCGTACAGCACGATCGCCGTTCGAATGGGAAGCCCAAGGATCAGCGGACCGCCCGCCCCCTCCCGCGCCGGCAGCAGGAGCGCAACAACAAAGCACCCCGCGCACAGCACGAACAGCCCGATGAACGTCACCACGAGCGAACGTGGAATCGTGCCTCGGCGCACTGCGCCAAGCGCCATGAGGTTCATGATGACGCCATTCGCACCGATCGCCAGGGAAATCGCCGCCCACGTGGGTGGAGTGACGGTCGCGAACATCGCGGCGTAGGCAATCGCCACCAGGCCGCACGATCCCAGAAGCAACCGCAGGAGCAACCGCTTCATTGCGGAATCCGCGGACGAGGAATGCCCGTCGTTCCGCGCGATGGAAGCTTCACAGGTATCGGCTGGACGGTCGGTACGGACGCGTTCTCACTCTGCGGCTGCCCACCCGTATTGGCACCGTTGCCATGAGCAGCGTCGAACGTGTCAGGAGTGAGTGCAAATGTAGCCGGTGCCGCACGACTGCAACCTCAGCTGAATTGCGCCTCCTCCCCCTGCGCCGGGCTGCCAGGATCGCCAAGGAGCGCGCGCACGGTCGAACTCCGGTGCGCAAAGATCCGCCGCAGCTGGGCACGCACGATCGGGTGCACGAGGTCGCCCAACGGCCCGAAGGGCAGCCGATATTGCACCTCGTCGTCGATGATCGTGCCGCCATGGCCGTCATCGCGGAACGTGTGCCGATGCAGCCACTTCGCATACGG
>JAYVNZ010000385.1:0-4068 GCA_043758185.1 Gemmatimonadaceae bacterium
ACGTCCACGCCTCGGCCACCTGTCGCGAGGCGCACCTGTTCCAGGCGGTCTGCGGGTGGAACGTCGAGCGAGAGCACGGACGTTGCGCCCATCCGCGTGGCGAATGCCAGGCGATCGTCAGGCGCACCGATGGCCACCACTTCGCCAGCGCCGGACAGCGAGGCGAACGCCACGATGGACTGCCCCACAGGCCCCACCCCCAGCACCGCCACCGACTCCCCCAGCTTCAGGTCCGCCATGTCCACGGCGTGCAGCGCGGTCACCAGGCCGCATCCTCCGCCGATGAACGTTTCCGGCGAGAGCCCGGACGGCAGCTTGATCAGCTTGACGCCAGGCTTCATCCAGATGGCTTCCGCCCATCCGCCCAGCAGGCCGTCATGTGCGCCGTACGTGATGCCGTACACCTTGCGCGCGGGACACCGTGTCGGCTGGAGCGCCACCAGGCACTGGTAGCAGTTGCTGCACGTTTCGTGGACGTCGAGAAAGGTGACCACGTCGCCTTCGCGAATCGTGTCGCCATTGATGTCGCGCAGGCTACCCCGTGACGCTTCGATGACGCCCACGGAGACGTGCCCCGGAATGATGGGGAAGGGCACCGCGAGCTTGCCATGATGCAGGTGCACATCGGTGCCGCACACCTCGGAGTAGAGTGTGCGCAGCAGTGCCGCGCCGGGCTCCAGCTCGGGGGTCGCGAATTGCTCGATCACGAGCGGCGCGTAGGGCGCCGTCATGACCACGGCGGAATGCTTCATGCGGAGAGTGGGGTGGCGAAAAGTGAGGCGTGTGAGTGGCGGGGCGTGCAGAAGAGCAGGTCCTTCGCTTCGCTCAGGACGACAGAAAGCAGTCGCTGCGCTCAGGACGACTGAAAGCTATTCGTCCTCGAGCCCCAGGAGCGCACGGTCCCACACGGCGGACTGCCGGGCCACGCCAGGTTGCCGCGAGGCCGCCACCGAGTCCAGGCAACGCGCAACGAGTGCCGTCCACCCCGTCTGGTGACTGGCGCCCGCGCCGCGCCCCGTGTCGCCATGAAAATACTCGTGAAAGAGCACGAGGTCGCTCCAGTGCGGATCGCTCGCGTAGCGCGAGTCCCCATCGTGACAGGGACGATGCCCCTCGCTGTCCGGCAGGAACAGCCGCGTGAGGCGCGCCGAAAGTTCGCGGGCCACTTCGGCAAGCGTCATCATCACGCCGGACCGCGCCGGGAACTCCACAGTGAGTGAATCCTTGTAGAAGTGGTGATACCGCTCCAGCGCTTCGATGAGCAGGAAGTTCATCGGAAACCAGACCGGCCCGCGCCAGTTGGAATTTCCGCCGAACAGGCCTGTCGTGCTTTCGCCGGCATCGTACGCCACGCGGAAATCCTCGTCGCCCAGGCGCAGTTCAAATGGCCGATCGCGATGCACGCGCGACATCGAGCGAATGCCGTAAGGTGAAAGGAACTCCTCCTCGTCGAGCAGGCGCTGCAGCACCCGCGTCAGGCGCTCACGCGACGGAATGGCCAGCAGGCGATGCGCGTGCCCCGCCGCGCCATCCGTGCCGGCACTCGCCATGTACGCGATGTGGCGGCCGAGGTCCGGACGGTTGCGGAGGAACCACTCCATGCGCTTCCGGAAGCCCGGCAGCCTGGCGATCACCTCGTCCTCGATGACCTCGCAGGCGAACAGCGGCACGATCCCCACGAGCGAGCGCACGCGAAGTGGCATCAACCCCTCCGCCGTATGCAGCACGTCGTAGTAGAAGCCATCCTGCTCGTCCCACAGTCCGGTGCCGCCCAGCGTGTTCATCGCATCCGTGATCGCGACGAAGTGCTCGAAGAACTTCGAGGCCACGTCCTCGTAAGCGGGATCCTCGCTTGCCAGCTCCAGGGCAATCGCGAGCATCGTGTTGCAGTAGAATGCCATCCACGCCGTGCCATCCGCCTGCTCGAGGTGACCTCCACCAGGCAGCGGCTTCGAGCGATCGAATACCCCGATGTTGTCGAGGCCGAGGAACCCGCCCGCGAAGAGGTTGTGTCCGTCGAGATCCTTGCGGTTGACCCACCAGGTGAAGTTGATCAGCAGCTTCTGGAAGACGCGGGCGAGAAACACACGATCCCGGCCACCGCGCGGGCCCGTCATCTTGTACACCCGCCACGCTGCCCACGCATGCACGGGCGGGTTCACGTCGTCGAACGCCCATTCATACGCGGCAAGCTGCCCGTTGGGGTGCATGTACCACTCGCGCAACATGAGCACGAGCTGCTCCTTGGCGAGGTGCGGATCCACCACCGCCATGGGCAGCATGTGAAACGCCAGGTCCCACGCGGCAAACCACGGGTATTCCCACTTGTCCGGCATGGAGAGGACGTCGGCGTGATAGGCATGGCCCCACTGTGCGTTGCGCCCCTCACGGCGGCGCGCGGGCGGCGCTGGCTGGGCGGGATCTCCCTCGAGCCACTCGCGCACCGCGTAATGGTAGAACTGTTTGGACCATAACAGTCCGGCGTAGGCCTGCCGCGCCACGGCGCGCTCCTGGTCGGACAGCGCATCGGAAATGCGGAGTGCGTAGAACGCATTCGCCTCCCGCAGGCGAGCGGCGATGACGTCGCTCACGCTGTCAGTTCGTGCTGGTGCAACGCCCGTCGCTGGTCCTTCTCCCTCCGTGGTCTCGCACGTCAGGCGCAGCTCGACGGTCACTTCCGACCGGGCGCCCACGTGCAGCACGTACAGCGCCGCGGCCTTCGTGCCACTGTTGGACGCGTTGACTGCATCAATGCGGCCGTCCACCAGGTAGTCGTGGAAGGCGTCCTTCCTGCCTGCGCCTGTTTCCGCAGTACCGAAGAGGCGCGCGGCGTTCGTTTCGTTCTCCGTGAACAGCCAGTGCGGCTGCGCACCGCTGGACGCTGCCGCCGCCACCAGCGTGCACCGGCCAAGCGTGGCATGCGCGCCAGCCACGCCCGAGTCACCATCCTGCCTCAGCTCGGGGCGCGGATGAAAGCGCTCCCCCTCTCGACCCCACGCCCAGGTGTTGCGATACCAGAGCGTGGGCAGCAGGTGCAATGTGGCGTCTTCTCCCGCGCGATTCGCCACGGTGATGCGAATGCAGATGTCATCCGGGCTCGCCTTCGCATACTCCACGGTCACGTCGAAGTACTTGTCCTCGCCGAAGCAGCCTGTGTCGGCCAGCTCGAACTCTGCGTCGCCGCGCGTGCGTCGCCGATTTTCCTCCACGAGCTCCGCATACGGAAACGCGCGCTGCGGATACTTGTAGACCGCCTTCATGTACGAGTGCGACGGAGTGGAATCGAGGTAGTAGTAGCACTCCTTCACGTCCTCGCCATGGTTGCCTTCCGGCCCCGTGAGCCCGAACAGCCGCTCCTTGAGGATGCCATCGTGGCCGTTCCAGAGCGCCAGTGCAAACGCGAGGCGACACTCCCTGTCGCAGATGCCCAGCAATCCGTCCTCGCCCCAGCGATACGCGCGGCTTCGCGCGTGATCGTGGGGAAAATGCTCCCAGACTTCGCCACGCTCCGAGTAGTCCTCACGCACCGTGCCCCACTGTCGCTCGGCGAGATACGGACCCCACCGCTTCCAGTTGCGCTCACGCCGGGCATCCTCGGCAAGTCGCTGGAACTCCGGATCCAGCGGCGCGTGCGAGGGAGAGGGTGTCATGGTCCGCAAAGCATCTCGCGCGGTGCTGCGCGCCGCTAGGGGGCTGCGCGGGCTTCACTACCTTCGCCTGAACACCTCGGTGTTGAATCCGGTGAGCACACTCATGCGCACACCGGACTCCGACGGAACAATGGACAGGTTCAGCGGGATGCTCATGTCGCCCACCTTGTGCGTCATGCCTGCCACGTATACGAGCGCGGTGCCGAGCGGCGTGACGTTCGGCCCGACGCCGAATTCGAAGCCGGTGGTGGTGCGCATGCCCACGATCCAGCTCAAGCTGGGGAGCACCACGTTCTGCTCCACGCCTCCCACGAGCACCACGAGCTCGGTGACTCCTGTCACGTCAGCTGGTCCGCCGCGGAACTGTTTCTCGGACTGCCACCCGAACTGCGTGATCACGGGCGACAGCCGGAGCTGG
>JAYVNZ010000386.1:0-5496 GCA_043758185.1 Gemmatimonadaceae bacterium
TACAACTCCACCCACCGGTTCGTGGCGTCCAGCACCGCCAACACACTGGCCGTCTCGATCCCATCCTTCACTTCCGCACTGCCCGTCAACAACGCTGTCTCTCTCCCAAATCGCGTCGTGAGCGCCACGAACACGAACTCCCGTTCGAACGCCTCGATCAACCGCGCACCCTCGAACATCAACGAGCGACCGCCGGCATCGGCCTGCTGCACCGCCGCCACCGCCGCCCGCGCCGACGTCTCGATCCGTAGCCGATCACTCTCGAGGCCGGTCGCCTCGCCCACGAACACCTCGTCGCCCTGACGGATGGTGACCTTGCAGCTCATCCCGTTCGCACGGGATCGCCGCACCTCCACATCCTCGAAGTACAAACGACGCTTCGTCGACTGGCTCATCGCCGGCTCATCCGGAGGAAGAATTCCGCCGCCAAGCGGTGGGGTCATCCTGTTCGCGCGAATGGCCTCCGCGGCCGGACCCTCGCTCGTGGCCACCGAAATCTTCTTGTGGCTCACCCGCATGCCAAGCTGCGCCAGCAGCGCGCTCTCCACGTTGCGCACGGTCTGCTTCGGCGACACACTCGTCGTCGTCAGCACATGCACCTCCGCCACCTCGCCCGTGGGGCCAGGGATGATGCGGACGTTCAGGACTCCAGGCAGGGTTCCCAGGAGCTCCTCCGCACGCTCGATCGGCAGCACCGTCCCCGCAATGGGAGAGGAACCGTCGTCTGGACGCGACGCGGGAGAGGCGGGGGCGTTTGCAGGCTTCGCCGACACCGTCAACACTATTTTTTGAGGGTAAGGCCGGAGGTGGGCTAACGGGATCCGAACGACGCCGTGTGTTCCATGGCGGACAAGCGCACCGGCCTCGGGGCGCTATGGGTCACGATAGGTCGTGAATATTTGAAGCGCAACAGCAATTAGTCAAGTGTGTACTCGAGCTCCGGCAAGCGATATTCCCTGATTTTTCGATACAGGGTCCGCTCACCAATCCCCAGCAGGTCGGCAGCCTTCCTGCGATTTCCCCGCGTCTCCTTCAACGCCGCCTCGATCACCGCCCGCTCCACATCCGCCATCTTCGTCCCCGGCGGTATCGATACGACGTTTGGAGCAGGTGTTTCGTCACGAGGTCCTATCGCGGCCACGGCACCGCCCGCCACACCGGGCCCTCTCACCTCCCCGATGTACGAGCCATGCAGGGTTCCCACCGAGCTCCCGGCGCGGTCATCATCCATGCGCCGCCGCAGCTCCTCCACCTGAAGCTTCAGCTCCAGCAGGCTCCGCAGGATGAACTCCAGCTCCCTGCCCTCCGCCTGCCCGGCATGATTGGGCACCGGCCCCACCCGCACCGGCAGGAACCTGGCATTGCCCCCGTCCCGAATCTGCCTGGGCAGGTCGTCCGGCACCAGCTCCCGACCGTGCGAAAGCACCACCATGCTCTCCACGAGGTTCCGCAGCTCACGCACATTTCCAGGCCACCCATACTGCACGAGCATCTCCATCGCCGTCGCCGAGATGCCCGGAAACGCACGGTCATGCTGCGCGGTGAACTCCCGGATGAACCGGCGCACCAGCAGCGGAATGTCGTCGGGCCTGTCGCGGAGCGGGGGCAGGTAGATGCTCAGGACATTCAATCGATAGTACAAGTCCGACCGAAAGCTCCCCTCCTCGACATACTCCCTGAGCGGCCGGTTCGTAGCGGTGATCACCCGGACGTTCACCGAGATGGACTGCACACCGCCCACCCGCGTGAACTCCCGCTCCTCCAGCACCCGCAGCAGCTTCACCTGCGTGCTCTGGGGGATCTCCGAGATCTCGTCGAGGAACAGCGTCCCCCCATCCGCCAGCTCGAAGCGCCCCAGGCGCCGCTCCGCGGCTCCGGTGAAGGCGCCCTTTTCATGGCCGAACAACTCGCTCTCCAACAGCGACTCGGGCAGCGCACCCACGTTCACGGCGATGAACGGCTTGTTCCGCCGGGGGCCAAGGGCGGCGAGCGCGCGTGCGACGAGTTCCTTGCCCGTGCCACTCTCGCCCTCCACCAGCACGGTGCTGCTCACCGGGGCCATCTGCTCCACCTTCACCATCACCTCGCGCAGTGGCTCACTCTCTCCAATGAGCCCGGTCATGCGCTGGAGCGCGTGCCGTTCCATGATCCGCCGCACGCCAATGGCCACATCGTCCACGACGATGGGCTTCGCGAACAGGTCCACGTAGCCGAGCGCGCGGAGTCGGTCGCGCTGCGCGGTGTCGGTGACGTCGACAAGCCCCACCACCGGCACGCCGTCCCACAACTGCTCGCGCACGAGTGCCACGTTCGACGCGTCCGTCAACTCGCCACTGAAGACGATGAGCTCCGGCTTCGCTCGGCGGATCTCGGCGCGCATGTCGTCGAGCGGGCTCACGAGCACCGTCTCCACACCATCGCCCTCGAGGCGCGCGTTGAGGCGCACCGCAGGTTCCACGTCGTGAAGCGTGATGACGACGGTCATGGATTCACGTGCGCGGTGCCCGAGCTGTGCTCCGTGGGCGCACCGCGCAGGATGTCCACGGCGTGGCCCACGACAGGCTCCAGCGCCGCGAGGGAGTCACGCACACCAGCGGTGGACCCGGGCAGGTTGACGATGAGGGTACGCGCGCGAACGCCCGCAGCCCCTCGGCCGAGTGCGGCGCGCGGAAACATTGCCCCTGTGACGGTTCGGATACGCTCGGCAATGCCGGGCACTTCGCGCTCGATGACGGCGCGCGTGGCTTCCGGGGTGACGTCGCGGGCGCTGAGGCCCGTACCACCCGTTGTGAGGACCAGGTCCGCTACGTCGCCATCGCACCAGGCAAGGAGTTGCTGCACAATGGGCACGGTGTCATCCGGCACGACAGCGCGCGCGACCACGCGCGCATTGATCCACGCAGCCCAGCTGGCCGCGGCGTCACCGCTGGTGTCTGCGCGCTCGCCGCGGGCGCCAGCGTCGGAGATGGTGAGGATCGCTACGCGCATGATGCCGTGGGGAAAGCACGTCCTTCCACTCGCTTCGCCTGCCCTGAGCGAAGTCGTAGGGCTCGCTCAGGACGACAACATTTGCGCATAGCCTGCCCTGAGCGAAGTCGAAGGGCTTGCCCCCGATGACAAGGCATCACAGGTGCGAGGCGTTCTTGTAGAACGGCGGCTTGGTGACCGTGGCCGTCACCCGCTTGCCGCGGATCTCAACCTCGAACTGTGTGCCTTCCCTCGCGGCCGCTGTGGGGAGATACGCCGTGCCAATGGGGATGCCCAGCGTGGGGCTCATGGTTCCGCTGCATACGACGCCGCTGGCGTCACCGCCGAAGAACACGGGGTAGCCATGCCGCGGAAAGTTGCGGTCCTCCAGGGTGAAGCCCACCAGCTTCCTCATCACGCCCTCTTCCTTCTGCTTCTCCAGGGCACGCCGCCCAACGAAGTCGCCCTTGGGAAACTTGACGAGCCACGCGAGGTTGGCTTCGAGCGGGGTGACGGTGTCGTCGATGTCGTTGCCGTACAGCGCCATGCCCATTTCGAGGCGCAGGGAGTCACGTGCGCCGAGTCCCGCCGGCGTCACCCTGTCCGTGGCCATGAGCGCGTTCCAGATGGGGACGGCTGCCGCGTTCGCGATGTACAACTCGAAGCCATCCTCGCCCGTGTAGCCCGTGCGCGAGATGATGACTTCCTGTCCCGCCACCGTCCCCTCGGTGAAGTGGTAGTAGCCGATCGTCGAGAGGTCGGTGGCCGTGAGCCCCTGGAGGATGGAGGCGGTCTGCGGCCCCTGCACCGCGAGCAGCGTCATCTCGTCCGTCGCGTCATGCACGGTGACGCCGAACGCATCGGCGTGCCTGATGATGTGCTGGTAGTCCTTGGGCGCGTTGCTGGCGTTCACCACCATCATCACCTTGTTGGCGAAGCGATAGATGAGGCAGTCGTCCTCGATGGTGCCACGATCGTTGAGGATGGTGGAATAGTGCACCTGCCCGACTTCGAGCGCGGTCACGTTGTTGGAGGTGACGTAATTCACGAAGTCCGCGGCGCGCTGGCCGTTGACCCAGAATTCGCCCATGTGCGACACGTCGAACACGCCGCACGACTCGCGCACCGCCTTGTGCTCGGCGGTGATGCCGGTGGGATACTGCACGGGCATCTCGTAGCCCGCAAAGGGAACGATCTTGGCGCCGAGTGCGACGTGAATGTCGTGCAGCGGGGTGCGCTTGAGACGGACGGGAGAGAAGGTCGGCATTGCGAGGCGTATGCGGGTCGGGAGGGATGGGAAATATGCATGACTGGCACAACGGGGTGCCAGCGTGACAGGCGCCAGAACGGCACAAGGGGCGCCATCTCGGCGCGGCGTCCGGTTCGTGGCGATGAGTGCGGTTGACTCCGGGGTGCATGTCTGTGAATGTGCGATATCTCCCACACAGGATTGTTCGCGTGATCAACGCCCGTTCGCTGGTGCTGGCTGTCGTGTCCATTGCCGGGCTCAGTGCCCATTCGCTGCGCGCGCAGCAACCCGGGCCCAATGGGCTGAGCGTGCGGGAACGCTCTGCCGGCTGGAAGCTGTTGTTCGATGGTACCACTTTCGCCGGCTGGCGCGGGCTTGGCTACGACAGTGTGCCAAGTGCGCACTGGAATATCGTGCAGGGCGCGATTCACAAGATTCCGGGCGCAGCTGTGCCCAGGTTACCCGATGGCCAGCCGGCTGTCGGTGGCGACCTGATGACGACGAGTTCATTCCGCGACTTCGAGCTGGCCTTCGAGTGGAAGGTGGCGCCGGGAGCGAACAGCGGCGTGAAGTACAATGTGTCGGAGGAGATGTCGATGAAGGTGGCGCCGAATCATGCGGCGCTGGGTTTCGAGTACCAGGTGCTGGATGATGCGCTCAATGAGGACAACAAGATCCCGAGCCACCGCGCCGGTGCGTTGTACGACATGATTCCACCCAATGAGACCAAGCGGCTGATGCCGGTGGGCGAGTGGAACCGGTCGGTGATCGTGATGAAGGGCAACCACGGTGAGCACTGGCTGAATGGCGCGATCGTGGTGCAGTTCGACCTCAGGAGTGCGCGGATGGATTCGCTCGTGGCCGCGAGCAAGTATCACGTGATCCCCGGCTTCGCCGACCATCGCGAGGGTCACATCGTCCTGCAGGATCACGCGGACGAAGCGTGGTTCCGGAGCATCAAGATCCGCGAGCTCAAGCCGTGAGGAGGCTTCGTTCCCACGCAGCTTATCCGTGGCCGATCACTGCGAAAAGCGTCGCGCGTTACCGGAACTACAATGCACCTCGTCCGGGACTTGACCACCGGTAAGCAACTCTAAACGAGGTCACAGTAGTGGGGAGCGGGGAGACTGGTGGCGGACGGCCCGTTGCGGATTGCGAGGGACGCATGCAGGATTGGAAGTCTTCTTAACGAGGCTCCAATGTTGTTTCGTGTCCTGAGTGCCGCCGCTGGGCTTTCGCTCGCGCTTGCCGCATCCGCATCCGCCCAGCAGCCGCTCGAC
>JAYVNZ010000387.1:0-5083 GCA_043758185.1 Gemmatimonadaceae bacterium
AAGTAGAAATCCGTCTGGAGCACACTCGGCGACTTGAACGCCTTGTTGTACGTGACGCGGAACGTCTGGTCCGTGATCGGCGTGAACAGCAGCGCGGCCTTGGGCGAGAACTGCGCGTCATACTTGTCGTGCTTGTCGTAACGGCCCGCGAGCACCACGCGGAACATCTCGGAGAGCGGCGTCTCCATCTGCCCGTACACGCCTTTCTGGTTGATCAGGATTGGCGTACCCGTCTGGCGATCGCTCAGCCAGTGCCCATACGTGCTGATGCGATCGCGGCGCACCTGCCCGCCGTACGTGAAGTGCGTATTGTCGATCGCCGCGATTCCCGTCTTGCTCAGCATGCCGACGGAAAAGTTGTTCTGCACTTCCGCCGCCTGCAGTCGGCCATCGCTCGGGAACGCCGACAGGGCCTTGACCGAGTCATAACTGATCGTCGGAAAGCGCACAGAGTTCTGCGCCAGGCCATTCAACTGGAACGTCGTGCCTGACACCGACTGCGACATGTACGCTTGCGCGAACAGGCGCGAGCCGGTGTACTGCAGCTGCGCATCGCGATAGCCGTAGTTCTGCAGTTGGTTGCGCCCCACGTTCGTGGCGCCCACACCATTCAGCTTGCTGGCGCCAAGCGTGGCCATGAGGCGGCTGCCGTTGTCCAGGTAATACGCCAGCATGCCGCTGCCGCGGATGATGTCATTCCGCCAGTTGGCGTCCTTTTCCAGGATCGGCTGTCCCCCCGCCTTCACGGCCGGGTAGAACACGGAATCCTGGTGAAACTCATCCACGGCCACGTACTCACCCGTCACCTTGTAGCCGAACTTGCCCGAATTGCCGGCGTACCGCGCCTGCGCATCGTAGAAATTGCGCGTCCCACCGTCGAGCTCCACCGCCCAGCCCGGATACTGGCGCGGATCCTTCGTCGATAGCGTCACCACGCCGTTGGACGCGTCGGGACCGTACAGCGCCGATCCCGGCCCAACCAGCACCTCCACACTCGCCAGGTCGATTTTCGACACGGTCGTCAACGATCCCACCGGCAACGCGCTCTCCGCCAGCACCCCGATGCGCCCGTCCTCGATCTGCAGGATGCGGTTGTTGAACGACGAGTTGAAGCCGCGGGCGTTGATGGAACTGGTGAGCACGCCGGTCTGGATGAATTCCAGTCCCTTCACCTCCTTCAGCGCCGACGCGAACGAGTTGCCAATGGTGTTCTCGATCTGGGCGGCCTCCAGTCGCGTGATCGTCGCAGGCGCATCGGTGATCTTCTCGACACGTCGCGACGCGGACGTCACGACGCCGCCCAGCTGCACCGTGGCCTGCTCGAACTGGATGTTCACCGTTGCATCCTCTCCCGCGGTCACGGCAACGCCCTCGACAGTTCGTGGGCGATAGCCAAATCGGTACGCACGGATGGACGAGGTACCCGAAGGAACACTGCGCGCCACGAATCGGCCGTCCTCCCCCGAGATCACAGCAGCGCCGCTGGGAGAAACGATGAGTTGGGCGCCTGGCACGCCGGCACCCTGCGCGTCGGTCACTCGACCAACGATGCGGCCGGTGGACTGGGCAAGCGCAAAGGCTGCCGGGATCATCGCCAGAGCCATGGTGCGCGCGGCGCGCGTCATGATGAAACGGAGCATGGATCCAATCTCCTGATAGGTGGACGGCAATGCGTACGGGAGGGAGAAACACCGACGGCGAAGCACCGCATGTGGAAGGTCGCGCGGTGAGTGGGAACCGAAGGCGGACCTGGCGGCACTGGCGCTAGCCGCTGTCGCGACGGGAGCGCATCAGGCCTCCATCACGATCTGGATATCAGGATCGATCGATGCCCGCGCCGACCCTCGCGTGAGCCACGACACAGCGAAGAACATCAGCAGCGACGCAATCAGGGAGAGCGCGGAGATCGTTACGCCCGCAGGCAACCCGTAGAGCTTGAAGTAGGCGAGCGTCTCGCCCACCAGCGTGATGAAAAGCCCCGTGGTGATGGACGCGATCGCACCAGCACGGGTCGCTCCCTCCCAGTTCAACCCGATCGCCAGCGCTGGAACGATCGTCGAACCGAACAATCCCCAACCGAAAATGCCGAGGAACGCCACGAGCGTGCCCGAACCCTGCGCCACCGCAGCGGCAATCACGGCGAGCGCCACTGTACTGATGCGGCCAGTGCGCAACTCGTCGCGCACGCGGCGACCGAAGGCAATTGGCAGGTCGTGCGTGAGCGCCGCCGCGCCCACGGACATGAACGAGTTCACCGTGGCCATGATCGCCGCAGCCACGCCCGAGAAAACCAGCCCCGCCACGAGCGTTGGCGCGTAGTGCAGGAGAAATTGGGGAGTTGCCTGGTCAGCCTTTGCCAATGGGGCAATCGTCCCCCCCACTACAAGCGCCTTCATCGCAATCCCGACGCTCACATACAGCAGCTGCGTCACGGCGAGCGCGACCGTCAGGAGCAAGGGATACCACTTCAGCTGCCGCGGATCGCGGAGCATGTAGAACTTGTGGATAACGTGCGGCTGGCCGAGCGAACCCACCCCGAATACGAAGAAGAACGACAGCGCGCCCATTGGACCAATGCGTCCCCATGGGCCGAGATAGTTCACGTCGGCAGACATGATGGTGTGCGCAATGCGCTCCATGCCCCCGCCGGACTTCAGCGCAAAGGCAAAGACCACCGCTGAGGCAATCGCCATGACGGTGCCCTGGAACACATCCGTGTAGATCCCCGCCATGATGCCACCGGCCACCGAATACGCGAGGATCACGGCAGTTCCGATCCAGATGCCCGCCGGCAGGCCCGTGGAAAAAATGGCGTCGATCACGAGGCCGAGTGCGAGCAGGTTCGTGGCGATGTAGCCCACGACCGCGATGAGGACGGCGGCGGCGGCGAGCCCCTGTGCGAGCCGCGACCGATACCGCGCCCCGATGGCATCGGGCACCGTGAACAGTCCCCGGGCTTCCCCAAGGAGACGCATACGCTTCGCCAGCACCCAGGCGCCAAGCGCATTGCTCAACGCGCCGGGCAGGATGATGAAGACAGCCCCGATGCCGATGGTGTACACCAGACCCGGTCCGCCAATGAACGCGAATCCCGACAGCGTCGCTGCCATCTTCGCAATCGCGAGCGTCCAGAGACCAACACCAGCACCCGCCACGAAGAAGTCGTTCGCGCTCCGCGTGCGACGCGCAGCCCACGTGGCGATGGCGGCCACGATCACGAAATACAGCAACGCAACCGCCACGATGCCTGGAGACGCCAGCCCCGGACTGGCTGCCTGCAGCAGCAATGGCGTGCTCATGCCTCGCCTCCAGTCCGCATTCCGGCATGCGCCGCACGGATGCGGACCAGATCCTCGTCGCTCAACGTCGACGACTCGAACGTCAGGGCATACGCGAACGGCAGGATCGCAATCGGGACCACCCCCACGCCGTACAGCACGATGGCGGTACGAAGCGGCAGGCCGAGTACCAGGACCCCTCCCATTCCCTCCTGCGCAGGCAGAAGGAGCGCAACGACAAAGCACCCTGCGCACAGCACAAACAGGCCGATGAATGTGCATACCAGCGACCGTGGCAGCGTGTCGCGCCGCACCGCACCGAGCGCCATGAGGCTCATGATCACACCATTTGCACCGAGCGCCAGCGAAAGAGGCGCCCACCTTGGCGGAACGGAGGTCACGAACATCGCGGTGTATGCGATGGCCACGAATGCACACGAGGCGACGAGCAACTGCACGATGAGCCTCTTCATCGCGCCTCACGACGTGTTGGCGCGCTCGTCGTGCCGCGCAACAACAACTTCACGGGCATCGTCTGGACGGTGGGCACGGACTTCCCCTCAGTTTCCAGCTGACGCAGCAGAAGCCGGACTGCACGTGCACCCAGCTCGCGTTGTGGCGTACTGATCGTGCTCAGCTCCGGGGTGACGAGGGTGCCGAGGTCGATGTCGTCGCAGCCGAGAATCGAGACGTCGCCCGGCAGCGACACGCCCGCGATCGCGCACGCCTTGTGCGCACCGAGCGCGGCGAGATCATTGGCGCAGAACACCGCCGTTGGGGGTGTCGAGAGGGCGAGCAACGCCCGCATGGCCGTCACGCCCCCGGCCACGGTGGCATCCGCACGCTGCCAGTAGTCGCTGGAGGGAACCGCCTGCGCCGCGCGAAGGGACTGGGCGAATCCGCGCTCGCGCAGCCGAAATGCCGACGCGAGCGTGATGGGCCCGATGAACGCCATCGTGCGGTGCCCCAATCCGAGCAGGTGCTCCGCGGCGAGCGTGCCCGCGCGAAGCGAATCGTCCTGCACGGTGGAATAGACTCCCGATTGCTGATTGACCAGCACCACATTGAGCCCGCGCAAGTCCGCCTCGGCGAGTTCGTCCTCGCTGATGCCGGCGATGATGACTCCATCAATCTGCCGGTCAACGAGCGCCTTGAGATGCTGGCCGACCCTTATCTCGCCAATTTCGCACAGGAGCACGGCATACCCCGCCTTGGCGGCGACACGCTCGGCACCGGAGATGATCGCGGCGTTCACAGGGTTCGCAAACCCGGGAACAATCACGCCGATCGCGAAGGAACGACGACGGACGAGGCCTTGTGCAAGGCGGTTGGGACGATAGCCAAGCTCCTCGGCGACCTTGATGACGCGGGCGCGCGTCTCCGGGGACACTCGGGCCTTTGGATGATGAGAAAGCACAAGCGAAACGGTGGGTTGTGAAACCCCCGCTCTTTTAGCGACCTCAACTGCCGTCACTCGTTTGCTAATACGCATAGGCACACGCCAATACGCATTGGCAAACCGAGTTTGTCAAGAGCCATTACAAATTTTGCATTATCGTTGTTGCCGTCCTCCCTCATCCGAAACGCACTGCCTCGCTCGCCTCTGGGCTCCCTTCATCGCCGAGGAGCGCGCGCACGGTCGAACTCCGGTGCGCAAAGATCCGCCGCAGCTGGGCACGCACGATCGGGTGCACGAGGTCGCCCAGCGGCCCGAAGGGCAGCCGATATTGCACCTCGTCGTCGATGATCGTGCCGCCATGGCCGTCATCGCGGAACGTGTGCCGATGCAGCCACTTCGCATACGG
>JAYVNZ010000388.1:0-4014 GCA_043758185.1 Gemmatimonadaceae bacterium
CATCGGCGGCGCTACGGCTCGCCGCGGGTGCATCGGCACCTGCAACACACCGGCACGCACGTGAGCAGCAAGCGGGTCGCGCGGCTGATGCGCGCGGACGGGCTCGTGGCCCGGCCCAAGACGCGCTTTATCGTGACCACGACCAGCGCGCACGGGCAACCTGTCGCGGCGAACACCTTGGCGCGTGACTTTGCCATCGCCCCGGCCCGTGCGGTGAACACGACGTGGGTGAGTGACATCACCTACCTCCCGACGGACGCCGGGTGGGTATACCTGGCGATTGTGCTCGATCTCGCCTCGCGGCGCGTGGTGGGCTGGGCCAGGAGCACGACGCTGGAGACGGCGTTGCGACGACCGATTGAATTCACCCAATACGCAAGTCAGGAGTACCACGCGTGTCTCATGGCGCACGGCGGCACTGTCAGCATGAGCCGACGCGGGAACTGCTGGGACAGTGAGATTCCGATATTGCATCTACGGCTAGCTGCCTGACCCTTGCTTGGGATCGACCCGCGTCTGGTGTCCTTGCGTTGATTCGTCGGCAGCTATCCGTGGTGCATCGTGCACCGCCGCTGGGAGTGACCTAATAGGAGCATGTGTCTGGCGGTTCGCTCGTCACTGTCCTGTCCTCTGCGCCGGCCGCTTTACCATTCGTCCGAGGAATAAATGGAACAGAAAAAACACGATGACCTGTCGACGACGGTGGTCGGTGGCGTCGACACTCACAAGGACGCGCACGTGGCCGCCGTGCTCGATCTGGTGGGGCGTCTGCTTGGGACGCGCGCCTTTCCAACGACGTCTGCGGGGTATGCGTCGTTGATGCGGTGGGTGCGCACGTTTGGCGTGCCACTGCGGGTAGGCATTGAAGGCACAAGTTCGTATGGTGCGGGCCTCACGCGCGCGTTGGTGGACGCCGGCGTGGCCGTCGTCGAAGTCAATCGCCCGAATCGGCAACTCCGGCGGCAACGCGGAAAGTCAGATGCCATTGATGCGGAGGCCGCCGCGCGGGCGGCGCTCGCACAGAGCGCCCCGCGCATCCCTAAAGCACAAGACGGGTCCGTGGAAATTCTTCGCTTGATTCGACTCCAGCGTCGTTCGGCGATTCACGCGCGGACGCAAGCGGGCAATCAGCTCCACGCGGTCGTCGCCAGTGCGCCGGACCGGATTCGCGCAACGCTTCGTGACTTGACCGTCGTCCGGCTGGTGACGACGTTGCAGCGCCAGCGCGCTCGCTCCTCCGATACCCCGCTCGAAGCCGGGACCCGTGCGGTGCTGAAAGGCCTGGCGGTTCGATGGCGCCAACTTGATGCCGAAATCGACGCACTGACCGACCAGCTCGCGCCGCTCGTGCGTACGTGTGCGCCAGCCCTGTTGGATCGTCCTGGTGTCGGCCCTGAGGTCGCGGCCGCCTTGCTCGTCGCGGCGGGGGACAATCCCGAGCGTCTCCGCAACGAACGCTCCTTCGCAGCACTGTGCGGCGTCTCACCCGTTGATGCGTCCTCCGGCCGCCAGCGCCGACACCGGCTCAATCGCGGGGGCAACCGCGACGCCAATCGGGCGCTGTGGGTGATCGCCTTCGTCCGCTGGCGCATGGATCCCGAGACCAAACGCTACGCCGCGCGTCGAATGGCAGAGGGCCGCACAAAGCTCGAGGTGATCCGATGCTTGAAACGGTACATCGCCCGAGAGATCTTCATCCTGCTCCAGCCAGCCAGTGTCAACACCGCGGAGAAACACGCCGCTTGACGAACATAGGAGCATCAATGCCGTCGCGGAGAGTTTCTTCGCCACGCTCGAATGGGAGTTGCTCACAGAGGGCCCCTTTGCCTCACACGGCATGATGCACCGGGCGCTGGTGGAGTTCATCGACGGCTGGTACAATCACGAACGCATGCATTCATCGCTCGGGTACCAGACCCCAGCCGCGTTCGAGCAGAATCTGCGTCGCACAACGCGAGCAGCCTAAACCCCCCGTCCACCAAATCGGGGGAAGTCCAGAGTACGGCTATCAATCTGGCGCGCGCCACGCCAACAAGCACGTTGCCTGACGTACTCCAGGCACGTGACCCTGGTCACGATGCTGCTGTGACGCGAGGCTGGTTCGGAACACCGTCCATTCAGCAGCGTATGACATCCATCTGCACGCTCGTTAGTGCCTCATATCAACCGGAGTGTTTCATGACTCGTTCTTCCCTGACTCTTGTCGGTGCTGCTGCGCTCCTTGTCACCGTCAGTGTCGCCAGCGCGGCGCAGAAGGGCCACGGCGGCGGCGGTTCGCATGCGCCCGCACACGCACCGATGCCCCACGTCGAACGGCCCGCAACGATGGATCACGAAAGCACTAGGGGTGAGGCGCATGAAGCCATGCAGGCGGAGAACGCCCACATGGGTAAGTCGCGCGAAGAGAAGGGACAGGATCGTATCGAGCACATGGCGCTCCGCGACGCCCGCAATCAATCCGGCCGCCTGCTGAAGGGCTTGCGGCTCACCCCGGCCGAGCGACGTCAGGTGAAGGAAATCGACAAGAGGTACGACGCGCAGTTCAAGGCGCTCAGGAAGGACGAGAAGGCAGGTGACAAGAGGGGCGGTCTTGACAACGACGCGGCTTACAGCGCGAAGGTTTCAGCGCTCGCTGCGCAGGAGCGTGCGGATATCCGCGCCGTGCTACCGGCCGCAGAACAAGCCCGCTACGACGCGAACGTCGCAGCCCGGCTGTCAGTAAGGCATTAGCAAACCCTCACGCAGGGCAAGCATGCCAACTGCGGCCGCAGCGTATGCTGCGGCCGCATTGCATGTGCGCTGGCGGGAAAATAGTGGCGTAGGTTTAATCCCGATTGCTTTGGTCGGGATTATGGCATACCTTCGACGTTCGCCACGCCACACGCGTGATTCTTCGTGCCCACACACGACGTCAAAAGTTCCCGTGTTCAGGATTCTCGGCCGCATCCTTCTCTTCGCGCCGGTCACGCTGCTCGCGCAGCAACCCGCTACGACATCACGTGACAGCGCGGCGCACGTACTCGACGCCGTGCGCATCACGACCACCACAGTCCCGAAGACCATCACCTTCCTGCCCGAGCGATACGGAACGCTGCTGCTCACCGGCAAGAAGACCGAAGTGATTCTCGTCGACAGCATGGGCGCCAACGCCGCACAGAACGTGGCGCGTCAGGTGCTGGGACGCGTGCCGGGCCTGGTGGTCGCGGAAACGGAAGGATCGGGATTTCCTTCCAATGGCATTGCCATTCGCGGCCTGAACCCCACGCAGTCCATCGAGATGAACGTGCGGCAGAACGGCGTCGGCATTGCGGCGGATCCGTACGGATATCCAGAGATCTACTACCTGCCGCCGCTCGAGTCCGTGGAGCGCGTGGAGATCATCCGCGGCGCGGGCGGCCTGCAGTTCGGCACCCAGCTCGGCGGCGTGGTGAATTACGTGATGCGGCGCGGCGATGCGTCCCGGCCGTTCGCCATCGCCGCGCAGCAGACCGCGGGTTCGGATGGACTCAACAATCTGTTCGCCTCCTCCGGCGGTGGGGCAGGATCCGTGCGCTGGTTTGGCGCGCTGCAGCGGAAGTCGCAGGACGGATCGCGCCCCAACTCCGACCTGTTGCAGACCACCAGCTATGCGTCTGTCAGCGCAGCGCTCACGCCTTCGTTGAGCGCGATGCTGGATTACTCTGCGCTGCGCAACCGCATCCATATGCCGGGCGGGTTGTCCGACGACCAGTACGAGGCGGGAGCACGCCAGTCATTCCGCGCCCGCAACTGGCTCTCGTCGCCTTGGAATGTCACGTCGGCCACGCTCGCGTGGGCGCCCGCACGCAACACGCGCGTGGAGAGTGTCACGTCGTACCTGCGCAGTTCACGCTCGCTGGTGTGGCGCAACGAGGACGGGGGACCAGGTGCGCTGGACACCATCGATCCCGCGACGGGCGACTTCGTCAATCGCGAGGTGCAGCGCGAGGGATTCCGCAATGTCACCGAGGAACTGCGCCTTCGCACGGACTACCA
>JAYVNZ010000389.1:0-8374 GCA_043758185.1 Gemmatimonadaceae bacterium
AGATTCTTCGACTCGAACCAGCGCGACTCGGGCACGGGCTTTGGCCCGAACGGAATCATCGCCTCGGCGTCGTAACCCGCATCGCCCGGCTTGAGAGCGCCGGATTCTTCACTGCCGCCTTCGATGAACGCAGCCTCCGCATCGTGACGCGATGCCATGCGGACGTATCCGCCAAGGGGCAGCGCGGCGAGCACGTACTCCGTTTCACCATGCCGCTTGCGCAGCAATGCGGGGCCAAAGCCGATGGAGAATCGTGGCGCGTAGACGCCCACCAGCTTGGCCGCGATGAAGTGGCCGAGTTCGTGGACGAAGATGACAAGGCCGAAGACGATGATCGGCGCGACGTAGGCTAGCATGCAAACAACTCCAGCACGTGCCGGCGCGCGTTGGCGTCAGCGGTGAGTAGGGCTTCGAGCGATCCACCAGGCAGCGTTCCGAGCCGTGTGAGCGCGCCGTCGACAGCGCGCGCAATATCAGCGAAACGTATCGCCCCTTCCAGGAAAAGTGCGACAGCCTGTTCGTTCGCGGCATTGAATACAGCTGGCGCAACACCGCCAGCTCGGCCCGCGCCAATGCCCAGGTCCAGCAGTGGGAACTCACCACGTCGCACCGGTTCGAACGACAGCGGCGACAGCGCCACGGGGTCAAACTGCGGTACCCCGCCGTCCGCGATGCGGTCCGGATACGTCAGCGCGTACAGGATGGGCAATTCCATGCTCGGCACGCCCACCTGCGCGAGCACGCTTCCGTCGATGCACTCCACGAAGGAATGCACAATGCTCTGTGGATGCACAACGACATCGATCCGGTCGTACGGCACGCCAAATAGATAGTGTGCCTCGATGACCTCGAGCGCCTTGTTGGCGAGCGTGGCGCTGTCTACCGAGATCTTCCGGCCCATGGTCCATGTGGGATGCTGCAACGCGTCGGCGAGCGTGGCCGCCTCGATGCGCTCGCGCGTCCACGTGCGAAACGGGCCACCCGACGCCGTGAGCACCAGGCGGCGCACTTCGGTCGCGGGCCGGCCAGCGATGCACTGGAGAATGGCGCTGTGCTCGCTATCCACCGGCACTAGTTCGCCGCCCCCGTCTCGCATGGCGTCGAGCACCAGGGATCCTCCCACCACGAGCGATTCCTTGTTCGCCAGGGCGACGCGCTTGCCCTGCCCCAGCGCTGCAAGCGTTGCCTCGAGTCCCGCCACGCCCACAACCGCGTTGACGACGACGTCCACGTCATCGCGCGTCGCGGCCTCCACGAGGCACGCCTCGCCCGCGCCGTTACACCAGCCCGCTAGCGGTTGCGCAGGGCCGCGAACCAGGCCCACGTATCCCGGCTCGCACTGGCGTACCTGCTGCTCGAGCAGCACGTCGTTGGTGAACGCGGTGAGCGCCGCTACGCGAAAACGCTCCGGGTGTCGTCCGATGACGCGCAGTGCCGTGGTCCCTATCGATCCCGTGGAGCCGAGGATCGCGACTCCCCTGGGTGTCACTGGAAGACGGGTATGGGCAGCCAGTTGAGCAGCACATACGCCACTGGCAGGACGAAGATCAGGCTGTCGAAGCGGTCCAGGATGCCGCCGTGACCGGGGATGATGTGCGAGCTGTCCTTCATCCGTGCGTCGCGCTTCAGCAGGGACTCGAACAGGTCACCGACCTGCGCCGCCACGCTGATGAGCAACCCGAACGTGAGGGCGCCCCATGGCGAGAAGCCGATGTGCGCGACGGGCACCAGCACTCCCCGGCCGTACGCCCAGGCGACGGCCATGCTGGCAACGAGGCCACCAATGGCGCCGGACACCGTCTTGCCAGGGCTCACCGACGGGATGAGCTTGCAGCCGCCAATGGTGCGCCCCACCGCGTACGCGCCGATATCCGACGCCCAGGTCACCAGCAGTGGAAAGATCAGGAGCGCGCCACCCGGCGGAATCGCAAGCGTCAGTGGCCCGAGGAGCATGTGCTTCGCGCCCACTGAGTCATAGCCCGCCACGATGTCGTGATACCGGATGGCGTAGCCGAAGCTCAGCATGCCGGCCGTGTACAGCACGCCAAAGACCGTGGTGGCTGCGGCAACGAGCGGCGCACCGGCAACACCCCGCAACCAGATGGTGGCGGCCATCACGAGCAACACGATCACGGCGGTGAGGGCGGGACTGACCGTGAAGACGCCCAGGTAGTGGGCGTGAATCGCGAGCGGCAGGATGCCGGCGAGCGCGATGCCGACGTCGTCGAGGGGATGCGCGCTGGAACCGCGCGCAATGCGAAAGAACTCCCATGCCCCCACGGCACTGACAATGGCAAGCAGTGCGGCGAGCGGCGCGCCACCAGCGAGCACGATCCAGAGTGCCAGCGGCGCAGCGATCACGGCCACCATGACCCGCTTGGCGAGCTCGCTCATGCGTGCTGCCGGATTTGCCGCGTGGCCCGCGTCAGACTTCCATGATCTCGGCCTCTTTGGCCTTGATCATCGCGTCGATCTTCCCGATGTAATCGTCATGGACCTTCTGGAGGTCCTTCTCGGCGTGCTTCACGTCGTCCTCGCTCACGCCCGTGAGCTTCTTGAGTCCGTCGCGCGCGTGCGTGCGTGCATGACGAACGGCAATCTTGCCATCCTCCGCCAGCTTGTGGACGATCTTCACGAGGTCCTTGCGCCGCTGCTCGTTCATCGAGGGCAGCGGCACGCGAATCACGCCACCCTGCGACGATGGCTCGAGGCCGAGATCCGAATCGCGGATGGCCTTCTCGATCACCTTGGCCTGTCCCTTGTCGAACGGCGTCACGAGGAGCGTGCGCGGCTCGGGCGCGGCGATGCTCGCGACCTGGTTGAGCATCATCTGCTGGCCGTACATCTCGACGCGCACCGTGTCGAGCATGTTGGGTGATGCCTTGCCGGAGCGCACCGAGGAAAACTCCCGCTTGGCAGCGTCGAGGCCCTTCTCCATCGAAGTGCGGCAATCCTTCACGATCGCTGGAATTGTGCTCATCGTCCTATTTGACCAGGGTTCCGACGCGCTCACCGCGAACCGCCGCGGCAATCGCGCCCGGTTTATGGATGTTCAGCACGATGAGCGGCAGTGCGTTCTCCTTGCACAGCGTCACGGCTGTCTGATCCATCACCTTGAGCTCCTCGAGCATCACGTCGCGATAGCTGATCTCCTCGTAGAGCTTCGCGTTGGCATCCTGCTTCGGGTCGGCCGAGTAGACACCATCAACGCTTGTGGCCTTGATGATGACCTGCGCCTTGATCTGGATGGCGCGCAATGCGGCGGCGGTATCGGTGCTGAAGTACGGATTGCCCGTGCCCGCCGCGAAGATGACGATGAGGCCCTTCTCGAGGTGCGACAGCGCCCGGCGCCGGATGTACGGCTCCGCCAGCTCCTCCATGCGGATGGCAGTCATCACGCGCGTGGCCATGCCCTTTCGCTCCAGGACATCCTGCACCGCAAGCGCATTGATGACGGTGCCGAGCATGCCCATGTAGTCTGCGCTCACGCGATCCAGGCCCATCTTGGACAGCTGCGAGCCACGCACGATGTTGCCGCCGCCGATGACGAGCCCCAGGGACGCGCCGGTGCTCTTGACGGTCTGGATCTCGTCCGCAATGCGGTCGATGGTGGAAAAATCGAAACCGAGGCCACGATCACCGGCGAGTGCCTCGCCGGAGATCTTGAGCAGTACGCGCGGGTAGCGCAGCCCGGCCGCGGGGGCGGTCATTCCTGGCCCATCTGGAAGCGAGCGAACCGCCTGATTGACGCACCCGCGCCCAGGCCCTTCACCAGGTCGCGAATCGACTTGCTGTCGTCGCGCACCCAGGGCTGGTCGAGCAGCGTGACTTCCTTGTAGTACTTGTCGATGCGGCCCTCGACCATCTTCTGGACGATGTTGTCCGGCTTGCCGCTGGCGGCGGCCTGCTCGGAGAAGATGCGCCGCTCACGTTCCACGAGTTCTGCCGGCACGTCATCACGATTCACCGACACGGGCACCGAGGGCACACCGGCGGCGACGTGCTCCGCGATGGTGCTCGCCACCTTCTGCGCCTCCTCACCATGTGCGCCGGCGATCTCCACGAGCGCGGCGACCTTGCCGTTGTGATGGACGTAGCTGCCCACTGCGCCGTCGCCACCCATGCGCGCGTAGCGACGCAGCACGATGTTCTCGCCTATGGTGCCGGTGAGCATCTTGAGCGCCTCGCCGAGGCTTGCGGAGCCGCCGAAAGGAACCGACATGATCGGCGACCCTTCGGCATTGTGCACGATGCCGTCCGTCTCCTTGTGCTCGTGCACCGCGGTGGCGATCTGGCTGGCCGTCTGTCCGAAGGCCTCGTTGCGGGCCACGAAGTCCGTCTCGCTGTTCAGCTCGACGAGCACGCCCGTCTTGCCATCGGGCGACGTGAGTGCGACGATCTTGCCTTCCGACGCCGTGCGGCCTGCGCGCGACTCGGCGCGGGCGATGCCCTTGGTGCGGAGCCACTCGACGGCCTTCTCGATATCGCCCTCGTTCTGCTCGAGGGCCTTCTTGCAGTCCATCATGCCGGCGCCCGTGCGCTGGCGGAGGGCTGACACATCCTTGGCGGTGAACGCAGCCATTGTTCGTCAATTCCTTATGTGGCGTGGAAACGCCGCCGGGCGGAGCCAAGGCGGCGTCTGAATTGTAACCCTTCGTTCGCGGGTGTGCGAAGGTGCTCTCATCCCTCAGGCCTCAACCCTTGCCCCTTCCGCCTTTCGCTTGCCCCTGCCGTTACTCGAGCACTCAGTGACGGCAGGGAGAAGCCCGGAGCTGGGAGGGACAAGCCATGGGGCGTGAGGTTTGAGACGCAGCACCTCGAGGATCAGGTGCGAAAACCCTACTCTGCTGCGTCGTCCCCGCCGGCGTCCCCTGCGTCGCCAGCGTCGCTAGCATCACCGGCTTCGCCTTCCGCGCCCTTGAGGTGCGCGGCGATGGCTTCAGGCTTGGCCCGACGACGACGGGGTCTGCGACGACGCTTGTCATCCTTGTCGCCCGCGGACTCGGTGCCGCGCTCGGAGCTGTACGTCATGGCCCCTTCGTTGCCTTCCTCCGGCTCGTTGCGGACCGGTGCGGCAAGGCGTGCCTCGGCGATGGTGTCGGCGATGGCGCGCGTGATCAGCTCCACGGAACGGATCGCGTCGTCGTTGCCGGCGATCGGCACCGTGATGAGGTCGGGATCGGCGTTCGTGTCGACGATGGAGATGATCGGGATGCCCAGCTTGTTCGCCTCGGCGACGGCGATCTTCTCCTTCTTGGCATCGACGACGAACATCAGGCCCGGCGTGCGCGTGAGGCTCCGGATACCGTTGAGGTACTTGGAGAGCTTCTCCTTCTCGCGCGTCATCATGAGGCGCTCTTTCTTGGTGTAGTTCGCCCACTCGCCGCCTTCCGAACTGCCGGCCTCCAGCTCCTTCATGCGCTTGAGCTGCTTCTTGACCGTCTGGAAGTTGGTGAGCAGGCCGCCGAGCCAGCGCTCGGTGATGTACATGGCACCGGCGCGCTCGGCTTCCTGCTTCACGATGCCGGCCACCTGGGCCTTGGTGCAGACGAAGAGAACGCTCTCGCCGCGGAGGACGACGTCGCGCACGAGCTTCTGCGCGAGGTCCAGCTGGCGAAGGGTCTTCTGGAGGTCGATGATGTGAATCCCGTTGCGCTCGGCGAAGATGAAGCGGCGCATCTTGGGATTCCAGCGGCGCGTCTGGTGTCCGAAGTGGACGCCAGCGGCGAGCAGTGCTTCGAGGGTGGGGCTGTTGTTTTCTGCCATGTCCTGTACGGTTTGGTTGGTTCGTCCACTTCCGTCAGCGTCGCTGCCCACCGGATTATTCGGCACCGGACAGCGACTCGGGAAGCGTGAGGGATGGTACTGCTGTCCTGTCCGACCGTCAGACTGTCTGACCGTCGGACGGGACTGCTAGCGCTTGCTGAACTGGAAGCGCTTGCGTGCCTTCGGACGGCCGGGCTTCTTGCGCTCGACGGCGCGTGCATCGCGCGTGAGCAGCCCGAGGTCGCGAAGCTTGCGACGGTGATTCTCGTCGATCTTGACGAGGGCCCGTGCGACGGCAAGACGCAGCGCGCCGGCCTGGCCAGTCTGGCCACCACCGTTCACGTTCGCCTTCACGTCGTACTGGCCGAGCTTGTCGGTGGCCGTGAACGGCTGCTGGATGGCCGCAACGAGCGCCGGACGGGGGAAATAGTCACCAAGGGTGCGACCGTTGATGTCCCACTTGCCGCTGCCTGGCTTCAGGTACACACGGCAGACGGCTTCCTTGCGGCGTCCGATCGTATGCGTGATGTCTGTCTCGGACATGTTACTTGGCCTCGGCGTGCGGGAAGGTCAGGGTCTTGGGCTGCTGGGCGACGTGCGGGTGCTCGGCACCGGCATAGACGCGCAGCTTGCCACGCAACACCTGGCGGCCGAGGGCCGTCTTGGGAAGCATGCCGTAGACTGCCTTCTCGATGATGCGCTCCGGGTGCTTGGCCAGCATGCTGGCGAAGGGGGTGAAGCGCTCGTGGCCCATGTAGCCGGTGTGGCGGAAGTATTCCTTCTGCTCCGCCTTGCGACCGGTGACGCGAACCTTCGACGCGTTGATGACGATGACGCCGTCGCCGGTATCCATGTGCGGGGTGAACATGGGCTTGTGCTTGCCGCGGATGATGCGCGCGACTTCTGTTGCCAGGCGCCCGAGGACCATTCCCTCGGCGTCGACGATATACCAGTCCTGCTGGATATCGTCCGGCGTGGCCGTGTACGATTTGAACATGATTGTCAAGACAGCGTAGGACCTGCGCCTCACTGGTGCGTAATGCAACCCGGGTTTTGGCCGCCACTGAAGGCGTTTTGGGATAGACATGTAAGCTAGGCAAGGACTTAGCGGAGGTCAACAGGGCGGCGTGCTCGCTGACGGCGCGCTCGCTCCGCTCGCTGGACGGGGGACGGGGGACGGCAAGCGGACATCAGATTGTGAAATGGCGGACTAGGGTTGCCAGCATTTTGCGTTCGGAGGAGATCAGAGCGCACAGCATCGTCACATCAGATCCGCTGGCGAATTCCAATCGCAGGGCCGGGCGGGCCTGAAACTCCAGTTCGCTCGCTGAGCCGGAAGCATAGTTCAGAAAGCATGCGAATTGCGCTTCAGTGGTGCGTCCGCACCCTTCCGCGATATTGGAACCGATGGACACCGCTGCCCGGCGCATCTGCGTCACGAGCCCGAAGCACTCGGTCGCTGGAAACTGCGCGGTCAACGCGTATGTCAGCTCTGCGATCTCGAAGGCAACCTCCGTCACGCGCAACTTGTAGGGATTTCGCATGCGCAACGCTGACGAAGTGGGAGGGCAAAGTCGTCATCGCTGAATGCATCGGCGTACCGTATTATTTCTGTGTGCGACAAAGACCGTCCCCCGTCCAGCGAGCGCCAGCGAGCGCGCCGTCCCCTGTCGAGTGAGCGGCAGCGAACGGGCTGTCCCCCGTCCGCCGTCCCCCGCCGTATCCTCCTCATTGACGCCGACGCGTTCTTCGTGGCCGTGGCGCGATGGGCAGACCCGGAGGGCGCGGGGAAAGCTCCCTACCTGCTCGTTGGCGGGACGGCGGAGGGCCGCGGCATCGTCTGCTCCGCGTCGTACGAGGCGAGGGCCTTCGGGGTGAAGTCCGCGATGCCGATGTCCCAGGCACTGCGCCTGTGTCCGGACGCCATGTGCGTTCCGGTGCCGGGCAAGGCATGCCGTACGAAGCACCGGGAGATCCGCGCGGTGCTCGAGACGTATGCGCCCGTCGTGCAGTCGGCGAGCATCGACGAATGGTACGTCGACTTGGCCGGGACCGAGGCTTATTACGACCATGCGTCGCTCGATGCCGTCGCGCACCGCATCCGGGACGCCGTCGTGACCGCAACGTCGATGACCGTGTCGATCGGCGGTGGCACGTCGAAGCTGATCGCGAAAATGGCGGCCGAGCGCGCCAAGCCGCGGCCCGAGAACGGGGCGAACGGGGTGAAGATCATCGAGCCCGGGCATGAGCTCGACTTCATGCGCCTGTTGACGCTGGCGGAGATTCCGGGCATCGGCCCCAAGACGACGGCGCGGCTGGCGGAGCGCGGGCTTCGCAGTGTGGAGGACGTGCTGGCGCGCGACGAGGCGGCGCTCGCACGACTCGTCGGCCCCCGCGACAGCGAGTGGCTGGCCAGGCGTGTGCGAGGGATCGATTCCGGCGATGTGGCCACCGAGCGTGAGGCGGCCAAGAGCATCAGTCGTGATGACACATTTCCCGTGGACATCAACGACGACCTTGTGCTCGAAGGGGAGCTGACCGAGTTGGTGGGACGCGCGTCCGGGGACCTTCGCAGCAGTGGACTGAAGGCGCGCACGGTGACGGTGCG
>JAYVNZ010000390.1:0-4422 GCA_043758185.1 Gemmatimonadaceae bacterium
ACCCACCGCGCAGGCTTGTGATAACGTGGCGAATGGCCATGGACCCCCGCATGGCTGCTGAGGGATTCACTCGTCTCACCTACGAAATTCTCGAAGGGCGCGACGGTGTCAGCCGTCTCAGCGTGATCCATGACCTCGAGGGCACACCGGGACACGCAGCCATGGTCGCGGGCGATCAGCAGGGACCGGGCGCAGGCGGCGGCTGGACCTGGATCCTGAGCGACCTCAAGTCGCTGCTGGAGAGCGGGGCTCCGATGTCGTCGAACAAGGGCTGGTAGCGCAGCGGAATCCGGGCGCCGGCCCTACCGTCGCGCCTCCAGCGGCGCGACGAGGCTGTCAGCTTCACGCGCCCGGCCGGTACTCCGCAGCAGGCTGGCGAGCGCGGCTCGCGTTTCTATTACGTCACCGTGCGTTGGTCCAAGCGCACGCGTGCGGATCCCGAGCGCACGACGGTAGGCGCCCTCGGCCTCCGGTATCTTTCCCTCGTCGCGCAACAGGCCGGCCAGGCTGTTCAATGTCACGGCCAGCCCCGGGTTGTCGGCCGTGAGCCGCGACTCCTTGATTGCCAGGGAGCGACGAAACAGCGGTTCCGCTTCACCGTATCGCTTCAGCTTCCAGTACGCCTCGGCGATGTTGTTGTACAGGGACGCCAAATTGGGATGTGACGGGTCGAGCGAGCGCTCGAACGTCGGCCGCACGCGCCCGTATATGCGCAACGCATCCGTATAGCGCCCCATTGACCAGTACAGCCCGCCCAGGTTATTGAGCGCGGCCGCCACATCGATATGCTCGGGGCCAAGGCGGTGCGCCTGCAGCGCGATGCCGCGCTGCATGAGCGTGTCGGCTTGCGGAAAGTTCCTGCGCTGCCATTGCACGATGCCGAGGCCCATCAGGTCGCGCACTACATTCGCAGAGCCGGCGTCTTCACGCTCGTCCACGGCGAGCGCACGCTTGTACAGCGCCTCAGCCTCGTCCAGCCGGCCTTGTCTCCAACGCAACACCCCGAGCGCAAAGGAGACGCGCGCCACCAGTGGATGATCGCCACCCAGGAGTGAGTCGCGGATGGTCATCGCGCGCGCATAGTGTCCGTCGGCCGAGTTGAAGTCGCCGTGCCCCGTCGCGGCGTCGCCGAGCGCCAGTTCCGTCTCGGCCACCGGCAGCGAGGCAGGGCCCTGGGTACGAACGCGTGCAGCGAGGGCCGCCTCCAGTTGTGTGCGCGCCTCGTCGTACAGACCGAGCGCGGAGTACGCCGTGCCGACGGTATACATGATGCGGCCCTGCAACAGTGGCTGATGGGCCAGGTCGCGCGACGCGCGCTGTGCACCACGCTCCAGGAGTTGCCGTGCCGTGAGTTGATCCTCGCTGACGCCACCGGGTACCGATGCCTTGAACAGCGCAACAAGGAAGTCCGTCACGCTCCGAGCCGCTTCAGCCTCCTGCTGCGCGAGTTGCTCCGCCCGTGTTGCGCGCACCATGCCCGCCACCGCGAACGACGCGCTGGCGGCGACAGCGATGAGCGCAAGAGCGCTCGCCGGCACCGCGATGCGGTGTCGCAGGACGAACTTGCGGATACGGTAGCCCGTGCTCGGGGCGCGTGCGGAGACCGGTTGATTGACGAGATGGCGCGTGATGTCATTGGCGAGCGCCGTGGCGCTGTCATACCGCCGTGTGCGGTCAGGATCGAGCGCCTTGATGACGATCCAGTCGAGGTCTCCCCGCAACTCGCGTCGGAGGCTCTGCGCATCGGTATGCCGGGCGTATGCGATGGCTTCGCGCCCCGTTCCGAGCGTTGTAAACAGGTCGCTCGGCAGGGGCGCGGCGGTCTGGCCAGCCGCGAGGCGAGCCATGAAGATCTGCAGACCTTCGCCGCGCGGCGTCATCGGCAATTCGCCTACCAGAAGCTCGAACAGGATGACACCGAGTGTGTAGATGTCGGTGCGGGTGTCCACGTCCAGCCCCGATGATTCCGCCTGCTCGGGACTCATGTATGCGGCCGTGCCGAGTGGCACGCCCACTCGCGTAACGAGCGTGGAGTCGGTGAGCTGGTGGCTCAGCGCCTTTGCGATTCCGAAGTCGATGACCTTGGGCTGGGCGGCGCCATCCTGCTCGGTGACGAGAATGTTGGAGGGCTTCAGGTCACGATGGATCACTCCCTTCTGGTGCGCATGCTGCACCGCGTTGCAGACCGCGATGAACAGCTCGAGACGCTGCCTCGTGGTGAGCCGCTGCGAGTCGCAGTACTCCGTAATGGGAAGCCCGCGCACCAGCTCCATGGCGAAATACGGTTCGCCGGCATCCGTGGCCCCCGCGTGGAAAACCTTGGCAATGCCCTCGTGATTCATGAGCGCCAGCGCCTGACGCTCGAGGGCAAACCGCGAGAGTACTTCCCTCGAGTTCAGGCCGGCGCGCACGATCTTGAGGGCAACGCGTCGCCGCACCAATCCGGTTTCTGCCGCCTCGTAGACCATCCCCATGCCGCCCTCGCCGAGAACGCCGAGGACACGGTAGGGCCCGATCATCTCGGGCGGCGGAGTCGACGACTCCGTACTTGGGCCTTCGCTGATCAAGGCGCTCGACCTCTCCTTCGCCGCGTGAATGCGGGCGGCGCGATAGTGCGTCCCTCGACGGTCAGAAGATGATCATGTCGGGATCGATCACCAACCGCACGGCAGGTCCTGATTGCGGCGTGCATGTGACGTCGATGTTGTACGGGTAGTGCCTGCTCTGCGCATTCGCGTTTACCTGGCCCCTGTACGGATTACCGTTGCCACCTTGCAACCCCTGCGTGCTCAGTGGCAGTGGAACGGACGGAGCCTTGGACATGATCCCGTTGATGCTGACATTGCCCGGAACCAGCCACGAAACCGTCTCGTTCTTCTTCGCCTGGAAAGTCCACGCCGCATTGCCATCATCGTCAGTGAGGCTGATCTGGTTCGTGCCATCGCACGTGAAGTTGATGTGAATTGGCGGGGTGGCGTGGGCCAGCACGAGTGGACTGATGACGGGATCCACGGATGGATGCGCGCATGAGACAAGGGATGCACCCGCAACAATGGTGATAACGGCACCGCACCGTGCTGTTCTCGACATGGATGCTCTCCGGGAGGGGGTAACCAATAGTTGCACCGCCGAGCTCGGCACGCAAGCAGATGCCGTTGATCGCGCACCAATCGAGATCTGCGGTGGTTCTGGCAGCTCGAGATTGCGGAGTGCAGCATTGAGGCAGAGAATTGCCTGCCATTCCCGCCCCTGGAGGTCCTGGTATGTCCCCTCGAAAGCCCGTCCTGTCGGCACGAGTCGCGATCGCCGCCGCGCTGTTGCTACTCGTCGTTCCCGGCACGCTGCGCGCGCAGGACCCTGCGGCCGTGGAGCGCCGAACGGATCGGCTTGCATTGCAGGACTACCTCGATTGGGAGGACGTGCAGGATCCGCAGTTGGCGCCAGACGGACGGCAGGTGGTTTTCACCCGCCGCTGGATCGACAAGATGAACGACAAGTGGGAATCGTCACTGTGGATCATGAACGCCGACGGTTCGCGTGCGCGCTTCCTCGTGAATGGAGCGAACCCGAAGTGGTCGCCGGATGGTACGCGCATCGCCTACGCGGCAACGCCTCCAGGCCCGCCCGCCACTACGACGCCGGCCGCGGGGCCCGCGACCCAGATCTTCGTGAAGTGGATGGATGCGGAGGGTGCCGTCACTCAACTCACGCACCTGACAGAGACGCCGAGCAACCTCGAATGGTCGCCGGATGGGAAGTGGCTGGCTTTCTCGATGCACGTGCCACTCAGGAATGACTGGCGCATCGACATGCCCGCCGCTCCGAAGGGCGCCAAGTGGACCGAAGCGCCGCGTATCGTGCAGAAGCTCAATTATCGCGCTGATCGCCAGGGGTTCATCGAGGATGGAAATACACATCTCTTCGTGCTCTCCGCCGACAATGGTGGCACGCCGCGGCAGCTCACCAGTGGACCGTACAACCACGGTGCTCCCCACTGGATGCCGGACGGCAGGGCGCTGGTATTCAGCGGGCTGCGCGCGGCCAACGCCGAGTATCAGTGGCGTGAATCGGACATCTACCGGATCGACATTATCTCCGGCAGTGTGACGCAACTGACGACTCGCCGCGGACCCGATGTACAGCCGGCGCCATCGCCGGATGGCAAGTGGATCGCCTACACCGGTTACGATTCCACGAGCGACACATGGGTTGACGCAAAGCTCTCCCTCATGAGCGCGGACGGCACCGGACAGCGCATCCTGCTGCCCCGATGGGATCGGACGCCGACCGACCTCACGTGGGCCAGGGACGGCAGCGGCATCTACTTCAATGCGGAGAGTGAAGGAGCGAAAAACTTCTACTTTGCCACGCTGGCTGGCGACGTGAAGCCGATCACGACGGGCCGACAGCAGCTGACTGTCA
>JAYVNZ010000391.1:0-17155 GCA_043758185.1 Gemmatimonadaceae bacterium
GTTCCTGGAGCACCTGCGCCGGGAACGACGACGCCACAAGCTCGTAGTTCTTCGGCAACACCACCGCGTTGCGCTTGATGCCCAGCGGGCGCGTGAAAACGATGGTGTCACCGCGCGTGAAGTAGCTGGCGCTGTCCTGGTACGTCTTGAGGATGAGGATGCGTGCTTCGCCATCCACCGGAACCGGGTGCGCAAGGCGGACGCGGATGTATGTCTGCGTGGAGTCGCTCGTGCGCACGCCGCCGGCGCGCGCTTCCCGTGCGCCGACGACGTCGAAGGCGAGCGGCAGGCCGCTCGCGCGATCGAGGACACTCTCGTCCGTGGCGACGCTGCCCTTCCGGATGGGATTGAAGTACGCGAGCGCGCCGGGCGTGGTGGCGGTGATCTCGTAGGTGATGCGGAACTTTCCGGAGCCCGGTGCCAGCAGCTCATAGCGGGTGTAGGCAGCGGCGTCGGTCTGACGCGTTGCAGTCTGCGCAACCAGAGGCTGGCAGGCGAAGACGGCGAGCAAGGCGATCGCGAGGAAGCGCATGAGGGCAGGGAGAAAGGGGTCGAAGAACGTAGCGCGGCGTACTCCTCACCGCTCCAGCTTGAAGCCCGCATCCACCCTCGGCCGCTCCGCCGCATTCGCCGCAAACCAGCCGGTGAGATACATCCACTGCGCCATGCGGGTGAGCTTCGGGTAGTCGATGCTCGCCGGATTGTCGCGCGGCGTGTGGTAGTCGTCGTGCAGGTTGGTGGTGTACATGAGCGCGGGGACGCCGAGCCGCGCGTACGGCACGTGGTCGCTGCGGAAGTACCAGCCTTCGGGGTGCGTGGGGCGATCCCACAGGGTGTCGAGGATGAACTTCCCCGTCAGCTGGTTCGCGCGCAGCGCCATGCCCACGAGATCGGTGGAGTTGCGGTGCGGGGGCTGGGTGCCGAGCAGCGCGGCAGTGTCCGGGTTGTTCCGGCCGATCATGTCGCCGTTGATCACGGCCACGATCTGCGAGATCGGCACCACGGGATGCGCGGCGTGATAGCGCGAGCCAATCAGCCCGCGCTCCTCGGAGCCGTGATTGATGAACAGCACGGAGCGCTTGCCCGGTTGACGCACGAATGCGCGTGCCGCGGCGAGATCGGCGGCACTCACGGAGGCGTTGTCGTCGGCGCCCGCGTGCACGGAGTCGCCTTCCATCGTCACGCGTACGCCGTTCGCGTCCTGGTGCGAGCTGTAGATCACGTACTCGTTGCGCAGCTTCGGATCCGTGCCGCGCACCATGCCGATCACGTTCACCGTCGGCACGGTGAATCGCTCGAGCCGAATCGCGAGCTCGGCCTGCGGTGCCTGAATCAGCGCGTCGCGCATGCTGGCATGCACGAGGAACCCCGGTGTGGGGCCGCTGCCGAGTGCGGGCGGTGGTGCGATGCGATCGGAACCGTTGGCCGAGCGCGGGATCGCGCGGTCCACGTCATATACACCGCGAACTCGCGCGGAAGAGACGACGTTGAACGCGCTGTCGACTTGCGGATTTGCGACCATGATGACTGCCGCCGCACCGCGACGCGCGAAGCGCGCGAGGGTGCCGGCGATGGCGGCGTCGGCGTAGCGCGAGGCGTACGTGTAGCTGTTGGCGCGGATGCTCGCCAATGCGGGCGCCAGAAGTGGGGTCGCAACGATGCGGCCCTGCACGTTCACCGTGGTGTCGGCTGCATTCGCGATCCACAGCACCGCGCCGCTCGCTTCAGCCGGTACGACGGCGGTCGGCACGACATCTCCAAATAGCGTCAGCGTCTGCCCGCCGATGCGGGCATGGCTCGCGGTCACCGACACGCGCGTGCGCGTCATGTCGAACCATTGGAAAAAGCTTGCGTCTTCCCCGGCCGGCCGGAGCCCGATGCGGCGGTACTGCTCCGCCACCCAGATGCTCGCACGCAGCTCGTCGATGGTCCCGCCTTCTCGGCCACGCATGGAGGGCGACGCCATCTCTCCGACGTCGCGTCGCAGGTCGGCTTCGCGGATGGCGGAGTAGGCGGGGGGAATCTCGCCGCGGCGCGGGGACTGGGCGGCGGCGGGGACGGCAGCGATCGCGAGGATGCTGCCGAGGAGCAAGGTATCATATGAAAGGCGCATGGGTGGTATATGCGCTCTCACGCCGGCATGAGGCAAGGTGGCTCATACTGAAAGTTCCTGCTTTACGAGTCCTTCACGCCGATCTCAATCCAGCAACATGAATCCCGCCGTCACGAAGTGCTGGTCGTACGCGAACGCCTTGGTGATTCGATCCTTTCGCATCAGCTCGAACGTGACGCCATCCGTGAGCGAGAACGGCTGATCCGCGAACCGCGTGAGCCATCGATCCACCGCGCCATTCACGAGCTCCACCGAGGCATCGTGCCACTCGAACGCGGGATCCTTGAGCAGCATGGATACTGCCTTCCGCGCGACATCCGTGGAGACTCGGCGCAGCAGGTGGCCGTGCAATTCTCCGAGCACCAGCGTGCTGCCCACCCAACGACCGCCAGCGGACCGAAATGCGCGCTCCGTAGCGACCGCGCGCTGGTGATACTGATCCCGTGAGCTGGCGAGGGCGAGCAGCGCACCGGTATCGATGGCCGCGCGCATTACCGCGCGCGTTCGGCGCCGGCCGGCTCCGCGCCGTAGAGATAGTCGTCGTGTCGCTCCGCGAGATCGGTGGGGACGTCAGCCGCGGCGTCGAGCACGCCGATCAGCGCGGAGATCGCGGCGCCCGGCCGAGCCTCCGCGAGACGCTCCGCCCCCAGACGGCGAAGTGCCAATCGCAGGACCTCGGAACGCGGTACTCCTTCCACCTTCGCTATTTCGTCGAGCGTCGCACGGTCACGAGCGTCGAGATAGACCTGGATCGGTTCGCGGACTGACTTTGGCTTGCTCATGACTGCACGTCCCGTGATTGACAGGCTTAATTTAGGGCGCTAATTAAGTCTGTCAATCACTGCTCGCGCCGGGGGGTCACTCTATCGTGAGAGCGGATCCCAATTCGCCTGACGGCTCATGGCGCGGAACGTATGGTGGTCCCATACGTCGACCAGCGTCGAGGAGCAGTTCTTCGTTGCACCGCCGGAAGCGCAGTGCAATATGCGAAGAGTCATGCATTCTGCGACTCTGGTCTGTCAGCGGGGCTCGGACTTTTCGGGACAACGCTCTGATTCAGTCGGTTCGAAAGTCCGATCGACGCAAAACGTGACGGTGGGATTCGGACAATGTGTCAATGCGACATTGTGGCCTCGGCATTGCTTTAGCCTCGGCCAACGGCAGCCCAGGCGGCGCCGCGCACGTTGATCCCTCCCACGAGCATTCGCTCGACAGGAAACTCCCATGAAAAAGCCGAAGATGGCTCATTCCAAGGTACTGCTCGTTGCATCAGCGCTGCTGCTGTCAGCATGCGCTGGCGAGACCACATCACCCAGGGCTGCCCGTTCCGCGCCGCTCGAGGCATCGAAGGCGCTGGTGGGTGTTGTGGATGGCGTCTACACGTACACGATCAATCCGAACGTTGCGAACACGCTCTCGTTCGGAGCAAGCCGGCTCTCCCTGCCTGACCACGCGGTCTGCAATCTGGCGACGAGCTCATATGGTCCAGCCTCATGGGACCAGTCGTGCCAGAGTGAGTCAGGACCTGTCACCATCACCGCTGTGGTCCGGAACGCGCAATCCAACAACCCGAGCATTGAATTCGCTCCGGCCATGCGCTTCGCTCCCGACCGGAACGTGCAGCTGTTCCTGCAGGTCGACAATGCCGCGACACTCTCTTCGATGTCCAAGCTGTTGTACTGCGGCCCGTTCTCGACACTCTGCGTCGATGAGTCGGTGAACGACACGAGTCTCCGGACCACTGTCGACGCGGCGAACAACACGGTCTCTCGCCGCGTGAAGCATTTCAGTGGCTACACCGTGGCCGAGTTCGACGCGCCTCCTCCGGCCCCGTAAGTCTCCGTCCCATCCGTACTTCGCCCTTCCTTCATCCATCCGGCGCGACGACGCGCTGCTTTCTGGAGACTTACATGCAGACTTTCACGCAGGCCATTCGCTGCCTCCCAGCCCAGCCGGTTCGCTTTACCACTCAGGATTCCGGCTACATCATCGCCTCGAGTTGATCACTCGATGACAAAAGGGCCGGCTCCATGTGAGCCGGCCCTTTTGCATATGGCATCGCTTCCAGCTATCGGGCACTGCGCGCCCGCGCAGCGGCAGTGCGTTGGACTACGCGTCACACATACAGGGGAACGTGGGCGCCGGCACAGGCTCGTATGAGCCCCTGAGCCCGCAGGTGGTGGCCGTGGACCCGTCAGGGGTCATGTTGCGCCAACGCAGAAGCGAAGCAGCCGCCGCCGTCCAGGCGCGAGCTGAAGCACTGCCGTTCGCGTGCAACGCCTTCGATGCGGTCCTGGCCGTCTTGACCGTGCATCATTGGGCTGACCAGCTGGCGGGGCTGCTGGAATGCGCGCGCGTGGCGCGTCACAGGGTGGTGATCCTGACGTGGGACCCAGCGACCCAGGGATTCTGGCTCGTGCGCGAGTATTTCCCCGAACTGTTGGCGCACGACCAGCGGATGTTTCCAGGCCTCGCACTGTTCGCTGAAGCATTCCAAGTGGTTGAAGTAGCGCCGCTGTCCATCCTGGCTGACTGTACGGATGGGTTTCTCGGCGCCTTCTGGCGGCGCCCGGAGGCGTATCTCGAGCCGCGCGTGCGTGCCGGCATGTCGTCCTTCGCCCGCGTGCCCGATGTGAGGCCGGCGTTGGCCCGTTTGACAGCGGACCTGGAGAGCGGCGCGTGGGAACGACGTCACGGCGCGCTCCGGGAGCAGGAGGTGCTCGATGTGGGGTACCGGATTGTGATCGGCGTGCCGCACAGAGCGGTGTCGCGCAGCGAAGTGACCGCGTGAACGGTCGCCCGAGTCAGCGCCGTACGCTCCACGAGCTCCAACAGTGCGCCCGGCGCGTCGCGAAGCGCATTCGTGTGCCGCGCGGCGCCGGTATCGCGATCGCAGTGATCGCCACGCTTGCAATACCGGGCTGCTCCCACACAATGGCACCTGCTGGTCCCGCCACCGTCTACTTCGTGCTGGAGGCGCCGCTCTGCAGCTCGATCATTCCGGTGCGCTTCGCGATCGACGGATACGCGGTTGGTGTAGACACATTCCGCGTCAACCTACCGAATGCCCATGTGAAGTCGGCGCGTTCACCACCACGGCTGGCACTCATGCGTTGAGCGCAACTTCACCAACTTTTCCTGGGCTGTTCAAGACAACCACCGTGAATCTCGAGCCGGGCACGGTCTGTACGGACGCGCTGCCTCTCTACTGCTCGTGATGCAGCGGCCAGGACGCGTGACTCGCCTGGCAACCGATGCGGGCACCGCCGATGGGCGATCAGCACTCACGCCACGCTGCATCGAACCCGATGTGCTGGACGCATCACCTCATGGTGAGACATATTCTTCGAGCGCTGCTGTCACTCGGTGGCGGGGGACGACACTACCGCGAGTGCACGCATGCCGTTCGCGTGTGCCGTTGGCGTGTCGCACTGACGCTCGCCCTTCGTGCTGCCAACACTCGATGACGCCATGCATCGCGATCAGGTTCGAACTCGCGTGCAATGGCGGTTAGAATCGCTGCCGGGCAAGGCAAAGGATCGCGCGGATCTGTTGAGCACGACAGCACCCGCAATTGCGATGATTCGTCTGCGGCGGGGATTAAATCCGGCCACTTGCTCGCGCACCCACACGCTGCTCAATTGGACGCGCACGGTCATGCCCCCTACCATGAGCAGGAGCTGCAACATGATCATCAGTCGTCGCCCCACGGCGGTGTCCCTCCTGGCACTCGCCCCCTCCCTGCTGTTCGCGCTGCCCAGCGCGGGAACAGCACCACTTCGACGGACGACACCGCCCGCGCTCGCCGCCGATGCACGCGTCGGACAAGTGCGCGGCCGCATCGTCACCGCTGGCACTGGCGCCGGCATTGCCAACGCGCAGGTGCAGCTCGGCACGCGCGGTGCGCAGACCAACGACGCCGGCGTGTTCTCATTCGCCGGCGTCGCGGCGGGAACGTACACGCTGCAGGTCCGCATGATCGGATTCGAGCGCTATTCGAGATCCGTCACCGTGGTGGACGGGCAGACTTCTGACCTGACCATCGAGCTCAAGCACCAGGCGCTCAGCCTCGACCAGGTGGTCGTCACCGGCACCGCCGGCGCCGCGCGGCGCCGGGAGATTGGCAACGCCATTTCGCAGATCGACGTGAGCGCCCTGCCAGAAGTGCCGAGTACCGTGGACAACCTGCTGCAGGGCAAGGCGACGGGACTGACCGTCACCGGGAACAGTGGCGGCGTGGGCGGCGGTGCATCCATTCGCCTGCGCGGAAACGTCTCCGCCACACAGAGCAATCAGCCGTTGCTCTACGTGGACGGTGTGCGCGTGAAGAGCGACGGATTCCCGAAGAACTCCTTTCCCACGGGATACCAGGGCAACAGCGACAACACGGTGTACAGCCCGCTCAACGATATCGATCCCGCCGACATCGAACGCATCGAGGTGATCAAGGGACCAGCGGCCACCACCCTCTACGGCACGGAGGCCGCGTCCGGCGTCATCCAGATCTTCACCAAGCATGGACAGGTGGGCAACGCGCGCTGGACGCTGCAGACGGACCAGTCGGCGAGCAGCACGCCGCGCTTCGGACCCACCAAGGGATTCGAGGGCAGTCCGCTCGTGGTCCCGGACAAGGAAGTGAATCCGTTCGGCACCGTGGACTACCTGTATCTCGATCCGTGGCTTCGCACTGGCTATCGGCACAAGTACGCACTGGGCCTCGACGGAGGACGCGACGACGTGAAGTATTTCGTCTCCGGTTCGGGCTCAACGGAGACGGGCGTTCTTCCGCTCGACAAGGCAACGCAACTCAACATTCGCGGCAACCTCAGCACCATTCCACGCAAGGATGTCACGGTCCAGTGGAACACGGCGTTCAGCACCAACGACCTGACCAAGACGCCGGCCGGTGGCACGGCGGCAGGACTCACGCTGAACGCGTCGCGCCGCGATCGCAACTATTTCGGCTCCGCTGACCCCGAGAAGATCGGCCGAGTGCTCGACTTCCAGCTCACCAGCAAAGTCGATCACATCGTCACGGGCGGCACGGTGCAGTACCAGCCCAGCGAAGCCTTCTCCACACGCCTCATCCTGGGCTACGACCTGGCGGCGCAGGAAGCGCGCAACTACATGCCATACGGCTTCGCCACGGTTCCCAAGGGCCAGATCAGCGATGGCCGCTATTCGAGCCGCACCACCACGGCCGACTTTGCGGCCACGTGGTCGCGCCGGTTGTTCGGCGAGTTGCGCTCGAGCCTGTCGGGTGGCGCGCAGGCCGTTACGGTGGACCAGGTGAACGTCGCCGCGGGGTCGCGTGACTTTCCCGGCCCGGGCGAGCAGACGGTGTCCAACGGCGCCCTCTCCATCGGCACCGAGGATCGCAGCCGAGTGATCAACGCGGGCCTGTTCGCGCAGGACGTGTTCGACTTCCGCAATCGCTACTTCCTCACACTGGGCGCGCGCTTCGATGGCAACAGCGCATTCGGTGAGAGTCTCGGATTGCAGATCTACCCGAAGGTGAGCGGATCGTACGTGGTGTCCGACGAATCGTTCTGGCCAAAGGAGCTCGGCACGCTCAAGCTGCGAGCCGCCTACGGGCAGAGCGGCCGCGCACCGGGCGCGTTCGACGCAGTGCGCACATGGACGTCGTACAGCTGGGGTGGCACCTCCGCATTCATCCCGCGCAACCTGGGCAACTCGCTGCTCGGCCCGGAGCGCACCTCCGAGGTGGAGGCCGGCTTCGAGAACTCGACGCTTGGTGGACGGCTCAGCCTCGACTTCACCTGGTACAAGCGCACAACCAAGGACGCACTGTTCGCCGTGAGCCAGGCGCCCTCGGAGGGACTCTGGGGCAGCCAGCTCGAGAACGTGGGCAAGCTGCAGAGCAACGGCATCGAGCTGGGTGTGAACGCGAACCTGATCCAGCGCCCGCATTTCGGGTGGGATGCGGGACTCACCTACTCCACCAACTACACGAAGGTGCTGAGTCTTGGCGGAGCCTCGCAGTTCAGCATCGGCAACAATGGATGGATCAAGGAAGGGTCGCCGGTGCCTGACATCCGCGGCTTCTGCGTGGCGAACCCCAACGAGTTCGCCGCGCCGGTTCGCACGCCGGATTGCGACTACGGCCCCAACACGCCAACGCGCACGATCGGTGGCACCACGAACTTCCTGCTGCCGGGCGACTTCAATATCTCCACGCGCGGCGAGTACCAGGGCGGCGCGTTCGGCTACAGCCTGCTCGACGGCGAAGCCATTGTCCGAGGGATCCGCTGGCCGTCGTGCTTCAATGCCTATCCGGCCATCGATGCCAACAACCTGGCCACGGTACCGGCGGGCATTCGTGCGCGGTGCATGTCTGCGCTGGCGCACCGCGACTACGCCATCTTCCCGCTCGACTTCTTTCGCCTGCGTGACCTCACCGTGCGTCGTTCCTTCTCGCTGCACTATGGCGGCGCGTCGAGCGCTCAGGTGTCGCTGTCCGGACAGAACCTCTTCTGGTGGAAGAAGGCGCAGGACTCGTTGCTCGACCCGGAGACCTCCGGAGGATTCAATAGCCAGTCCGGCCTCTCACAGCAGGTCCGGAGTGTGGGAGGCAGCATTCCCATTCCCCGCACCTACACGATGTCCATCCGGTTGACGTACTAACGGAGATTCTCATGCATACATACAACGACTCCATGGCGCGCCCGGTATTGCGCAGCCTCATCGGGATCAGCGCACTCGTCGGGATGGCGGCGTGCGATTTCAAGGTCACCAATCCCGGCCCCACGGCCGACAAGTTTCTCGCCGACACGCTCTCCCTCTCCGCGCAGGTCAACGGCGTAGCGTACACGCTTGGCGACGGGATGAACTACCAGGTGTTGCACAGCGCGGTGGCTGCTCGGGAACTCTTCCCCACGGGACAGAGCGGGCAGTTTGGTATCGAGCCGCGCAACTGGGTTGGCCTCCTCGTGACGGAGGAGCAGGCCACGCCGTGGAACACGCTGTCGCGCGCGCGCTGGCTGTCCGACCAGTCCCTCACGCGTCTCAAGGCAGCGCTCGGCGACGCCGGATTCGCGAAGCATCCGTTGGCGGCGCAGGCGCTGGTCTGGCGCGGCTTCACGTACCGCGTCCTCGGTGAAGCCATGTGCGTGAGCGTCATCGACAAGGGTCCGGCCACGCCCTCCCGCGACAACCTGGTGCGCGCCGAGTCGGCGTTCACGGCCGCCATTGCGGTGGCGCAGGCGGCGAAGAATACGAATCTCGTGAACGCGGCCTACATCGGGCGCGCCCAGGTCCGAGCCGACCTGGCCAACTGGAGCGGTGCGGTGGCCGATGCCGCACTGGTACCCACGGCCTTCAAGTACCAGATGCCCTACTTCACCAACGTGGATGAGTACGGGTACAACCGCACCATGTGGTCCTCCACGTCGCAATCCTTCTACAAGGCGACGTCGGTGTGGGGCACGTGGTACGCGAAATATGCCGACAACACGAAGGATCCACGGGTGTCCTACACGCAGACAGCACTCACGGGCGCAGGCGCATTCCCACCCGTGGGCAAGGTGCCGTGGTGGCCGCAGGCCAAGTACGTCACGCAGACCGCCGGCGTCAACCTGGGCTCCGGCCGCGAGGCGCGCCTGATTGAAGCCGAGGCCGCATTGCGTGATGGCGACATCAGCGGCGCGATGGTGAAGATCGATGGCAACCGCGCGAGTGCGGGCGCTCCGGTGGCCGCTCGTCCCCTGACGACGGACGACGCGTGGACGCTCCTCAAGCAGGAGCGTGGCGTGGAGCTGTGGCTCGAGGGACGGCGCCTGCCCGACATGCGCCGCTGGGCTGCCACGAAAACGCCGGGCGCGCTCAATCCGCAGGAGGTGATGGGTGCCACCTCGTATCTCGAGGGTCAGGCGACATGCTTCCCCGTGTCGCAGGACGAAATCAACACCAACCCGAACCTGAAGCCATGAGCAGGTTACGGCTGTCCTGTCGCCGGTTCGTCATCGGAGGTGCACTGGCCGTCATGGCCGGTGCACCTGCGATGCGGGCGCAGACAGGCGATACGCTGACGATCGTCGTTCGCGCCGCAACCGTGATCGACGGGCTCGGTGCGGTTCGGCGCAACACCGACGTCGTCGTGCGAGCGGGACGCATCGTCGAATTGCGCGCCGCTCGCGGGAAGGCGGACGTCGACCTGGGCAACCGCGTGCTCGCCCCGGGACTCATCGACACGCACGTGCACCTTGGCTGGTACATCACCGCTGCGCAGAAGCTGCACCAGCGCGGCGACGCGGACGATGACCGCACGGCCATCCTCAACGCGGCGGGCAACGCGCAGCGCATGCTGCAGGCAGGATTCACCACCGTGCAGAGTGTGGGTGGCATGGAAGACAAGTCCGTGCGCGACGCCATCGCGCGCGGTGTGCTCGCGGGCCCCCGCATCATCACGTCGCTCGGCTCACTCAACGAAAACACCGGCTCACCCGATTCCATCCGCGCGGTGGTGCGGCGGTTCAAGGCGGACGGCGCCGATGTGATCAAGATCTTCGCGTCGAAGAGCATTCGCGATGGCGGGGTCCAGACCATGACGCAGGCCCAGCTCGATGCCGCGTGTGGTGAGGCGAAGGCGCTCGGCCTGCGCTCCATCGTGCACGCGCACGCAGCGTCCGCGGCAAAGGCCGCGGTGCGGGCGGGATGCACGCAGGTGGATCACGGCGTGCTCGTTGACGATGAAGCGCTGGAGATGATGGCCAGGGCGGGCACCTACTTCGAGCCGCAGTGCGAGCTCGTGTCGCGAAACTATCTCGACCACAAGGAGTGGTTCCGCGGCATCGGCAATTACAACGACGAGGGCTTTGCGGCCACCGAGCGCTCGATTGGAATGCGGAAGGCGCTGGTGACGCGGTACCACGCCGTGAAGGGGCTCAAGGTTGTCTACGGTACCGATGCCGTGGCAGGCGCGCATGGCACGAACGCGCGCGACATGGTGTGCCGCGTGCGCGAGAACAAGGAGTCCGCTGTCGACGTGATCACGTCGGCAACGTCGTTGTCGGCTGAGTCGATGGGACTCGGCGCGTCCATCGGCCGCGTCGCGCCCGGTTACGCCGCGGATCTCGTGGCCTTCGACGGCGATCCCCGCAATGATCCCCAGTCGTTCCTGCGCGTGGCGTTCGTGATGAAGGGCGGCGTGGTATATCGCCAGCCGCCGATGTTCGCGGGACCTTCACGGAGCTTTCCATGACCGCACATCGGATCGTTGGTGCACTCGTACTCGTCACCTGTTGCGCGGGTGCGGCTCGCGCACAGCGCATGGATTGGCCGACCCCCAGCGGCGATCCGGGCGCCATGCGCTGGTCGGCGGCGAGCGACGTCAACCGCGACAACGTGAGCCAGCTCCGGCTGGCGTGGTCGTGGAAGACGGGCGAGCATGCCATTCCCGCCGGACCCGATCAGAAGCCCGCGCGGCCCGGACTGTTTCAGGCGTCGCCGGTGGTGATTCACGACACCATGTACGTCTCCACCCCATACGCTGCCGTCGCCGCACTGGACGCGCGCACGGGCAGGGAGTTCTGGAAGTACGATCCCGAGGTATGGCGCGGTGGACAGCCGTCGAACGGCACGGGGTTCGTGCACCGCGGCGTGGCGACGTGGACTGATGGGCACGTGCGGCGCGTGTTCATCAATGCGCGATGGAAGCTCGTTGCGCTCGATGCTGCCACGGGCAAGCCCATTCCGTCGTTCGGCGACGGCGGCGAAGTGGACCTCGTCCGCCAGTTGCGGCGACCGGTGAACAAGCTGCACTACACCAATACCTCACCGCCTGTCGTCGCGGGCAACATCGTGATCGTGGGCAACGGCGTGGGCGATCGCCTGCGCTATCCCATGGATCCGCCGGGTGACGTCCAGGCGTTCGACGTGCGCACAGGCCGGCGCGTGTGGAGCTTCAAGACCATTCCCGATTCCGGCGAGTATGGCTGGAAGACGTGGGAGAATGGTTCGTACGGATACATGGGGCATACCAACGTCTGGGCCCCCATGAGCCTCGACGCCAAACGGGGGTTGCTCTTCCTGCCGGTGAGCACGCCCACCAACGACTGGTATGGCGGCGAACGGAAAGGCGACAATCTGTTCGCGGAATCGGTCGTGGCGCTCGACGCCCGCACCGGCCGCCGCGTGTGGCATTACCAGATCGTGCATCACGGGCTGTGGGACTACGACCTTCCTGCGCCACCGGTGCTGGCCACCATCACCTGGAAGGGCAAGCCGCGCGACGTCGTGGCCGTACCCTCGAAGACGGCGTGGATCTACGTATTCGACCGCGTCACCGGCAAGCCCATCTGGCCCATCGTGGAGCGTCCGGTGCCGCAGAGTGACGTGCCCGGCGAACGCACGTCGGCGACGCAGCCCATGCCCACACTTCCTGCGGCGTTCGCGCGGCAGCAGGTGACGGAGAGCGAGCTGCTCGACTTCACGCCGGAGCTCAAGCGTCGAGCGGCGTCGATCTTCAGGCAGTACCGCAGCGGCCCGATCTTCACGCCGCCGTCCATGCAGGGCACCATCGTGATGCCGGGGTCCATTGGTGGAGCAGGGTGGGGCAGCACGGCGTACGATCCGGACTCGCACACGCTCTTCGTGAAAGGCACGGATAATCCGGTGATGTACCAGATCAAGAAGGGCACGCCGAACGACACCATCGGCTTCGACTACACGGCCGACCTGGTGCACAGCGGCATTGGCGTCACCGCCGATCCGGACTCTGGCAAGTCGGATCACGCGCCGCCGGAGCAGTTGCCGCTCATCAAGCCGCCGTACGGAACCATGACGGCCATCGACCTCAACACCGGCGCACGCAAGTGGCAGGTGACGCTTGGCGATACGCCGGCCATCCGGGCGCATCCACTGCTCAAGGGCGTGACGCTGCCACCACTCGGCGTGGCCGGCGCGGTTGGCGGAACGGTGACGAAAGGCGGGCTGATCTTCGCCACCGGTGGCGGCGAGGTGCTGTATGCGCTCGACACCCGTGACGGGCGCGTGCTGTGGCAACATCCCCTGCCGGCGGGCCGCGGCTATGCGAACCCGATTGTCTATCGCACCGCTGCCGGCACGGAGTACGTCGTGATTGCGAGCGGCGGGGGTGACAACGCCGAGCTCGTGGCGTTTTCCATAGGGGGGAGGTAGCTGTCGGCCTTTATGTGAAAGCTCGTAACTGGTAACTGGTAACTGGTAACTGGTAACTCGTAACTCGTAACTCGTAACCCGTAACCCGTACTCGTAACTGGTTTCAAACAGCGAGGTACGGGTTACGAGTAACCAGTCGCGAGTTTTTAGTCGCGCGTGTGCCCGAGCGAAGCGATAGGTAGCTTGACTGCTGTCGTCCTGAGCGCAGCGAAGGACCTGTTCTTCTCGTGTCGTCGCAAGAGCAGGTCCTTCGCTTCGCTCAGGACGACAATTTCTGCTAACGTCACTTTACCGGTTTCCCGCCAATTGCGCGACGCAGTGCGCCGGCGCGCGTGATCGCCTCGTCGAGCGCATCCACCAGGCGATTGCGTTCGCGGAGAAGGTAGACGTCCGTGAAGCCGCGATCGTCGTCGCTCAACGCACCCGACACGCTGTGCGCGCTGGAGAAGCCCGGAAGCGGACCAAATGCCACCGCGGGGTCCGGGTGATACTCGCCACCCAGTGTGTAGGTCACACGGTGCAGTGAACGGAGAATGTCCACGAGCGCCATGCCCATATCTCCCGCCGCGACCGGGGGCGCCGACCTCGCGAGACGCGATTGGACGTCGCGCAGCAGCGTCAGGAGCCGAGCCTGCTTCTGGAGCGCCAGCGAGAGGTCGAGGCGGCCCGCCGATGCGTCCTGGCGCTGCGCGATCAATCCGCCGAGCGCCGTGACTTCGGCCACGGCGTCGATGGGTGGAACCGGTGCGGTGAGCAGTGCGGCGATCGCATCGATGTACAGGTCGGTGTCCCGCTTGAGTACGGTGAAGTCGATCTTGTCGAACGTGTCGTCGGGGGTATGCCACCACCAGTATCCGCCATCCGCTTCACTGCGATTCTCGTTGAATTGCAGCTGCGGTACGCCAATACCGTTGAACGATTGATCCGAATCGCGGCCCGGCCGTCCGACGCGAAGGTCGCCAACGCCAGCACGCGTGCGCACCACGCTCGAGGCGAGTCCGCCAAGTGACGCGGTGGCCGCGGCGGTGTACGTCTTCGCGCCGGTCTGCCCGATGCCATCGACATTGACGTACGCGACGGCGCGGTCGCGCAGCTCGGAAAAATTGTGGTCGGCGAACCAGGTGGACCCCGCGTACCGCCCGTTGCTGTGGCCCGGCCACCACGCGACAACGAGTCCTCGCCGCAGCTGCGCGCGCTGGGCGTGGAATCCACGCGCCAGCTCGAGCATTGCCGCGTTGGATGCGCCTTCGTCGGTGCCACCGTGATACCAGGCGTCGATGTGGCCACCGAACAGCACATACGGCGCATCGGCACGCGGGTTCGCGCCCGCGGGGATGCGCGCAACCACAAGGCGCAGCGTCTTCCATCCCTGGTGCGTTTCGGCGCTGAGGCGCACGCGGCGTGGTGTACGGGCCGCGAGCAGGCGGCGAAATGCGTCGCCGTCACTCTTCATGATCTCTGCAATGGGCAGCTGCGGAATGCGGTGTGCGTCGCGCAGCGAGGGCGTGCCCCACACCGTGGTGGCAATGAGATCGTTGAGCCGCTCGGCGGGATTGACGAAGATGGCGCCCACGGCGCCGAGCTGCTGGAGCCGCCATGCGTCTTCGGGGCCCGGTGTGCCGGTAACGAGGGCAATGGCTCCCCGAAGGCGGTGTTCGAGCTCCGCGCGCGTCTGCGTTGGCGACGTGGAGGGAGCAGTCGCTGTGCGGTTGGTGCCAGGCGTTGGGTCCACGTCGCGCACCGGCGTGGCTCCGGCCGGGGTGAATCCCAGGCGCTCGCCACTGGAGGGATCGATGGCGGGAAGGCTGCGAGCTTCGCCCACGTCCACGAGCGGTGCCTCGAGGCCCGTCACGGATTTCGAGAACGCCACGGTAAGGCTTTTCGGAGCGAGCTCGGTGCCACCGTCGGCGCGCAGCAACTCGACGCGTGCCGAGATGGGATCGCTCGTGTACGCGCGAATGGTGTCGACGTGAACGGGAACGCCGTCCGCATGCAGCGTCGCAACGATGTAGTCGATCGCCGCATTCTCGCCCGCCGATCCGGAGAGGCGTTCCGGCTCCACGATGCGGCGGCTGTGCGCTTCCAGGCGCGCCGGTGTGACGAGGGCGCGTACGGCGCTGGCCACCGACTCTGGCGACGGGTAGCGGGGTGCAAGCGGCAGCGCTGCGCCGAGGAGCGCGGCTGGGAGCAGGACGGCAAGGACGGTGCGACGCATCTGTTGGCCTCCGGTGTGGGGCGTCATGTTAACCCGTGCAGGTGCCGCAACGCGAGGGCTTCCGTCGCGAATACCCGTCCACCCCCTTCACCTCTCCTCATGCGCTTTTTTCCCTTTGCTGTCGTTACGGCGCTCCTGATGTCCGCCACAGCACGGGCCCAGCATGTCACGGGCACAGGGCCGGAGGCCGCGACAGGTGCGTTCGACGCCACGCGCCTCGCCCGGATCGATGCGTGGGTCAACGGGCTGATTGCCGACGGAAAGATTCCCGGCGCCGTGGTCATGCTGACGCGCGATGGACGCACCGTCTACCACAAGGCGTTCGGCGTCCGCGACCTCGGCACCCGCGTCGCGGAGCGGCCGGACGACATCTTCCGCATTGCCTCACAGACCAAGGCCATCACGTCGCTCGCTGTCATGATGCTGTGGGAGGAGGGGCGCTTCCGGCTCGACGACCCCATTGGTGATTACCTGTCCGCCTTCAAGGAGCAGACGATCCTCACCACGTTCAATCCCGCGGATTCGAGCTACGAGTCGAAGCCGACGCGCCGGCGCACCACCATCCGGCAACTGCTGACGCACACCTCGGGGCTGGACTACGCCAACATCGGCAGTGACGAGTTCAAGGCCGTCTACGCCAAGGCGGGGATCACCGCACTCGGGCATGACGGCGACGTCCTCGCGGACAAGATCGACCGGCTGGGCAGGCTGCCACTCAGGAGTGAACCCGGTGAGCGCTTCACCTACAGCCTTTCAGTGGACGTGCTCGGCCGGCTCGTGGAAGTGGTGTCCGGCATGCCGCTGGACCAATTCTTCCGTTCGCGAATCTTCGAACCGCTCGCCATGCGCGATACGTGGTTCGAGGTCCCCGCGGGCAAGCGCGACAGGCTGGTGGCACTGCATGTGATGAAGGACGGCAAGCTGGTGGCATCGCACGAGCCGGTGGACGGTCTGCACTCGGACTTCCCCGCCCGGAGGGTGACCTACTTCTCTGGGGGCGGCGGACTCTCGTCCACCACCGCCGACTACGCGCGCTTCCTCCAGCTCTTCCTCAACGGCGGCACACTCGACGGCCACCGGCTGCTCGGGCGCAAGACGGTCGAGCTGATGCTCACCAATCAGGTGGGATCCCTGCAACCCGCATTCGGGCTGGGGTTCGAGCTCGAGACTCCCGCCAGCGACTTCCGCACGCCGCTGTCCGTGGGATCGTTCTCCTGGGGCGGTGCCTTCAACACGACGTACTGGGCGGATCCAAGGGAGCGGTTGGTGGGGCTGATCTTCACCAACACCTACGGCGGACCGGTAGCACTCGGTGACCCATTCAAGGTGCTGGTGTACTCGGCACTGCGCTGAGCTTTCTGGCTGGCAGGGGCGAGCAGGGCGCACCTTCGGTCGCGGTTGACGTGGTTCGAACGCCAGCGGCCAGGCGCGACGCGTGCGCCGACAGCAGGTCGCTGCGCGAGAGTATGCCGATGACCTTGCGCGGATCCGCGCGCTCCACGACCGGCAGGCGCCCGACGCCCTGCGTCAAGACCGGGATCACCGACGTCTATGCGTCGGCCGTTACGGGAGATGTCGGCACCAGCCCCATTACCGGTGCGGCACTCCTGCTGTCGTGCGGCGAGGTGACCGGCAGGATGTTCGTCGTCGATGCGGCCGGTCCAGCCTGC
>JAYVNZ010000392.1:0-9447 GCA_043758185.1 Gemmatimonadaceae bacterium
CGGCGGGACCAACACCATCAGCGGGACGTCGATGGCAACCCCGCACGTGACGGGCGTGGCGGCGCTGTACAAGGCGACCTATGGGAATGCAGCCTGGTCCACCATCCGGGATTGGCTCTCGGCGAATGCGACGGCCAATGTGATCTCGGGCAATCCGTCGGCCACACCCAACAAGCTCCTCTACAAGGCGGCGCTGTAGGCCGACCAGTTTGACGGTCTGACAGTCTGACCCGGGCGGCCGGCTACGCCGGCGCCCTCGTCTGACGGCAGGTCGGTCGGTCCGTCAGTCATGATCTACACACTCAGGTCCTTTGGCGCACGACCACCTTGTGTGGATCATGACTGTCATGCGGAACGACCCGCTGTCAGACGAGCAGCCGCGTAGCGGCGAGCGGGTCAGACTGTCCGACTGTCGGACGTTTCTGCCCGCCACTGGACTCTCCCCAGCGCTCCTGCTAAGTTCCCCAGTCTACTCCAGTTACGCCCTAACCAGCCCGTCTCATGCATGTCTTCATCGAAACCCAGAAAGAGTGGCTCCGCGACCTCCCAGCGTTCCGCGCCGGTGACACCGTTCGCGTGAACGTCCGTGTGAAGGAAGGCGAAAAGGAGCGCATTCAGGCGTTCGAGGGAGTCTGCATCGCCCGTCGCGGTGTTGGCGTCAGCCAGACTTTTACGGTCCGCAAGATCTCCAACGGCGTTGGGGTCGAGCGCATCTTTCCGCTGCACAGCCCCATGCTTGCCGACATCAATGTCGTGCGTCGTGGCCGCGTGCGTCGCGCCAAGCTGTACTACCTGCGCAGCCTGACAGGAAAGGCCACGCGCATCAAGGAAATGAAGGTGCGTACGCCGCAGGCCGCCGCGGTCAAGTAGCCATCACGCTCGCGAACCTCCATGCGGAAGTGGAGCGCCATCGAGCGTGACTTGAGGAGTGCGCGCGGCCCGTTGCTGGCCGGCGTGGATGAAGTCGGACGGGGCCCGCTTGCGGGCCCCGTTGTCGCATGCGCCGTGGTCATGCCGGCGGATGCCCGTGCCATTCGTGGAGTGGATGACTCCAAGACGCTGTCGGCAGGCGAACGCGACACGCTGGCGGGTCGGATCCACGAGCGCGCGCAGGCGATTGCCATCGGGGCGGCCAGCGTCCGAGAGATCGACCGCCTCAACATCTATCACGCGTCAGTCCTGGCGATCCGGCGGGCGATTACCCGGCTCGCGGTGCTTCCGGACCACGTGGTGATCGATGGGCTGACCATCCGCACGCTGGGGATCGAGCACACGGCCGTGGTGGGCGGCGACGCGCGCTGCCATTCCATTGCCTGCGCGTCAATCATCGCCAAGGTCACGCGCGACCGGTTGATGCAGGCCTTGGCGCGACGACACCCGCACTACGCGTGGGATACGAACGTGGGGTATGGTACGCGGGCCCATCAGGCCGGGCTGGCGTTGCACGGGCTCACGGCGCATCATCGGCGGTCGTTCGCGCCAGTGAGCCAGCTGTCGTTCGCACTCTCGTTTGCACCGGAGGACGAGGCGACGGTGCTGGCAGATGCGCTCGAGGACGTGCTCGCGAAGCCGGTGGCACCGCAGTATGAAAAGCAGACTGGTAGTACGTAGTATTCAGTAGCCAACCCGGTACGAGTACCACTGCGGCGGCTGTCTGAGCGTGTGTACTCGTATTGCGTTGGCTACTGAGTACAAAGTACTCCAGTCTGTTGTGTGTACTACGTCCTTCTCCCAGTTCGCTCTCCTCCACCCCGTACCGAGCATGGCGCCGTCCTCCCCGACATCTGTCTTCCGCCCCGGTCTCTTCGACGGCCAGGTCGCCCTGGTCACCGGCGGTGGCAGCGGCATCGGCCGGGGCATCGCTGACCTGTTGGCATCGTTGGGCGCCCACGTCGTGCTGGCGAGCCGGAAACTGGAGCGCGTGGAGGCAGCAGCGGCGGAGATCGTCGCGGCTGGCGGAAGGGCGAGCGCGGTGGCGGTCGACGTGCGGAACTCGGAGCGGGTGCGGACGGTAGTGGCTGAGGTGGTGGCCGCGCACGGTCGGATCGACCTGCTCGTCAACAACGCCGCTGGCAATTTCTACGCGCCGTCCGAGACCCTGAGTGAGAATGCATGGAAGAGCGTGATCGAGATCGACCTGTACGGCACGTTCTTCTGTGCCCAGGCCGTCCTGCCGGTGATGAAGGCGCAGGGAGGCGGTTCGATCGTCAACATCTCGATGACGCTGCACTACCGCGGCTGGCCGCTGATGGCGCATGCGACGGCGGCGAAGGCTGGCGTCGACGCGCTCACGAAGACGTTGTCGCTGGAGTGGGCGAAGTACGGGGTCCGGATGAATGCCGTGGCGCCAGGCCCTATTCCCACCGAGGGGGTTCGCAAGGCATTCGCACCTCCCGCGGGCGCGGATGGCGTGCCGGATCTGTTCGCGATGGAACAGGCCATGGACAGCTACGCGAAGAAGGCGATCCCGTTGCAGCGGTGGGGGACGCCGGAGGACATCGCCAACATGGTGGCATTCCTCGCCTCGCCGGGTGGGGCCTGGATCACCGGTGCCATCATGGTAGTGGATGGAGGCGAGTGGCTCGCCAAGCCAGCAGGGCCCGGCTGAGCCGCGTCAGGAGCCTCTGCCGAGTCCGCTGGCGATTGCCAGCAGGAAATAATCTCGGCGGCATGTGACCATCCTGCGTGAGGTGGGGTGAGCTACACGGGCGCCTCGCACGGTGGCGCCTGACGTATGTGCGCGCCCGTGTGCTGGCGTGCCTTGCAATCGCCAGTTTCGCGGTACGGGGCACTCATCGCGCGGTTCGCGCGTTCAGCCCTGTCTCTCCGGTTTGTCTGGGCGGCGCAGTAGGACACACAGAACTCTCTTCCATTCAGGAGCAACACTTATGACAACGCCTCGACCTGGCGCAATCCGGGCATGCCTTCGGCTCGGACTGCTTGCCGCCTTGTCGCTCTGCCTGCCGTCGTTGGCATCGGCACAATCCGGCACGGGAATTCTTGCCGGGCGAATTCTGGACCGTCAGTCGCAGCAGCCGCTCGTCAGCGCGCAGATCCGGATTGTCGGCACCCAGCGCGGCACGCAAACCGACCAGACCGGTGCGTACCGTATCACGGGCGTTCCGGCGGGCACCGTGTCGATCGTTGCACAGCGCATCGGCTACGGACAGCAGCAGCGCACCGTCGTGATCTCCAACGGCGCCACGACCACGGCAGATTTCGCCTTGGCAATCTCGGCGACGCAGCTGGACCAGGTCGTGGTTACCGCGACAGGTGAAACGCAGCGCAAGCGGGAAACGGGCAACGCCACCGCGACCATCGATCCGACTTCGCTACCCCTTGCGGCGACGACGAATTTCTCCGATGTGCTGGCGGCACGTGCCCCGGGCGTCTCGGTGACGTCGTCCGGCGGAACGGTGGGCGGCGGATCGCGCATTCGCATCCGTGGCTCCAACAGCGTCTCCCTGTCGAACGATCCGCTGCTCATTGTCGACGGCATTCGCATCGACAACAACGCAAATTCCACGTCCATTGGCGTGGGTGGCCAGCAGCCGTCCCGCTTCAATGACATCAACCCGGATGAGATCGAGAACATCGAGATCATCAAGGGCCCCGCGGCAGCCGCGCTTTATGGCACGGCGGCGGCCAACGGTGTCATCCAGATCACCACGAAGAAGGGCCGCGCCGGCAAGACGCGGTGGGAGCTCACTGGCGAGGGCGGTGGTTCGCGGGACATCAATACCTATCCCGCCAACTATCTCGCCTTCGGCAAGCGCACGAATGGAACGTTCACGTCGAACTGCAACATCGACCTGAAGGCGCGTGGCACCTGCACGGTCGACTCCGTGGTCACCAACAGCCCGTTGCTCAACTCCAACCCGCTGCGCGACGGCAACCGCCGCCTGCTCGGGCTGAGTGCCGCGGGTGGCGGCGATGCGGCCACCTACTTCCTGTCGGGTGAGTACACGCAGGAGCAGGGGGTGTACGACATCAATCATTCGCGCCAGTTCAACCTCCGCACCAACGTCCGCGCACAGATGGCGAAGACGCTCGACGCGGCGGTGTCCGTGGGCTACACCAACAGCGACCTGCGCCTTCCGCAAAATGACAACAACATCCTGGGCGCGCTCTCTTCCGCGCTCCTCGGCCTCGCGTACGACTGCAGCCTGACCAAGTCCTACCCGACGCTCTGCGGCACGGACACCACGAGCCGTGGCTACATCAGCGGACAGGTGCCGAAGGAAATCTATGCCATCAACACGCGTCAGCAGGTGCAGCGGTTCATCGGCAGCGTGACAAGCAACTACCAGCCCCTGCACTGGCTGACCTTCACCGGCACGGCCGGTGCGGACGTCAACGGGCGCTTCGACAACGAAACCGTACCACCGCAGCAGGTCTTCTTCGGGTCCCTTCCCGAGGGCAACCGCACCGCGAACCGGGCCGTGATCTCGAACTACACGGTCACCTTGAACGGCACCGCGAACTACGAAGCGACGCCGACGCTGAAGTTGTCGTCGTCTCTCGGCGGCCAGTACACGGACAACCTCTTCCGCCGGACTGACGCCTTCGGTGCCAAGCTGCTTGCGGGAACGGAGTCGCTGAACGGCACCAATGCGCGCTTCGCCGTGGGCGAGGTGAACACTGATGTCAAGCTGCTCGGCGCCTATGGCCGGGAGCAGCTCGCGTGGCGCGACAAGGTGTTCCTCACCGCCGCCGTGCGGTCTGACAAGAACAGCGCGTTCGGTCAGAACTTCAAGAACATCGTCTATCCGGCCTTCAGCGGTTCCTGGGTCATTGGCGAAGAGGATTTCTTCCCCAAGCGCCTCAGCGCCGTCAGCCTGCTTCGCCTTCGCGCCGCGTACGGCGTGTCCGGCCAGAATCCTGGATTCCGCGCGTCGGAGCTCTTCTTCAACCCCGTTGCGGTGAACGTGGGAGGCACGGACGTACCGGGCTTCACGGTTGGCGGTCCGGGCAATTCGAGCCTGAAGCCGGCGCGGTCTGCAGAGACCGAGGGCGGTTTCGACCTCGGTTTGTTCAAGGACCGCCTCAGCGTGGAGTACACCGCGTACGACAAGCGAACCACTGACGATCTCGTGAACGTCGTGCTCGCCCCGTCACTCGGCGCAGGAAACACGCGCTTCCAGAATCTCGGACAGGTTCGCAACTACGGCCAGGAAGTCTCGGTCCGGGCGAATGTCTTCGAGGCGAGCAACGTCAAGTTCGATTTCGCAGCGAACGGCTCCTTCACGAAGAACCGCCTCGATGACCTCGGAAAGGATGGACAGGGCAATCCCATTCCGCAGATCTTCCTTGGCTTCTCGAGCACGCAGGTCATTCGCAACTTCCTGCCGTTGGGCGGGTACTTCGTTCGGCCGATCACCAGCTTTGCCGACTTGAACAACGACGGCGTGATCAGCCGCGTGAACTGCAAGGGCCAGCCCGTGCTGGCAGGCGGACCGGCGTGCGAAATCACCCTCGGTGACACGGCGGAGTACGCGGGAACGCCGTTCCCGACGACTGAGCTGACCTTCACACCGGCGCTGACGTTCTTCGACAAGATCCGCGTGACGGCACTGCTCGATCATCGCGGCGGCCAGAAGCTCTACAACAACACGCGCGCATTCCGTTGCTCCAACGGCGGTTTCCAGAACTGTCTCGATGCGGCGGATGCCAGCAGGACGTCGCTGAAGGACCAGGCGAACCTCATTGCGGCCCTCATGGGCACGCAGGGCGGATACATCGAGGATGCCAGCTACACCAAGCTCCGCGAGGTCGCCGTCACGCTGACGGCACCGAGCAGCGTGGCAAGCCGCATCGGCGCGGGTTCCGCGGCGATCACCTTTGCCGGCCGCAACCTGCACACGTGGACCAAGTACACTGGTCTCGATCCTGAAGTGAACGCGCTCGCCCAGGGCAATTTTGCCACTGCTGACTTCCTCACGCAGCCGAACATTCGTTCGTTCACGGCGCGTCTGAACCTGACCTTCTGAGCCGAGCGTATATCATGAATCATCACTCGCAGAACGGACGCTCGCGTTCGAGTCGTCCTGCATTCCGACTTGTACTCACGGGACTGGGCGCGCTGGCGCTCGCCGCGTGCACATCCGACCTCCTCACGGTGTCCGATGTGGACATCGTGAAGCCGGCGGCACTGTCCGGCAAGTCCTCACTCCCCAGCGTGCTCGCCGCGTCCATCGGCGATTTCGGCGTGGCGTACGGCGGGTCCAGCGGCAGTGAAGGTCAGAATGAAATGTCCGCGCTGCTGGCGGACGAGTTCATCAACTCCGAGAGCTTCCCCACGCGCATCGAGGTTGACCAACGCAACACGAACGAGATCAACGCCACGACGCTGGGAATCTTTCGTGCCATCGAGACCGCGCGTGCGACGACCGACGCGGGCGAGATCAGTTTCGCCACGCTGGATCCCACCAACGTCTCACGCGCGGAAGTGATTGCGCTCAACGCCTTCACGTACGTCCTGCTCGCCGAGAATTACTGCTCTGGCGTGCCGGCCAGCAAGATCAACCCTGACGGTTCGTTCACGTACGGCGCGCCGCAGACCACCGCGCAGTTGTTGACCGTGGCTGTTGCCAAGTTCGATACGGCCATCACCATTGCGACCTCCACGGGCGCCACCGCGGCCCTCAACCTGGCGCGCGTTGGAAAGGGGCGCGCCCTGGTGGACCAGAAGAACTACGCCGCGGCCGCAGCGGCTGTGGCGGCAGTACCGTCGTCGTTTCGCTACGTCATCAATCACGACGAAAACAGCGCGCGCCAGAACAACGGGGTATTCTCCTTCGCGCAGAATTCGCGTCGCTTCTCGATTCCGGACCGCGAGGGCACCAACGGCCTGCCGTTTCGCTCGGTTGGCCTGGTGGACGGCCGCCTTGCGGTGCGTCGCAACGCGGCAAGCGGCGGCAATGGATTCGATAACTTCACGCCCTTGTTCGTGACAGCGAAGTTCCAGAACCGCTCGGCGCCCACTCCGCTCGCAGAGGGAGTCGAGGCTCGGCTCATCGAGGCAGAAGCAGCGCTCGCGGTGAATGACGACGCCACGTTCCTTGCCAAGCTGAACGCAGCGCGCGCGGCGGCTCCCACCTACGCGCTGGCGCCGGCGTTGGCGCCGGCCAGCCCGGCTCCAATCGATGCGGTGCCGGCCACGACCGCAGGCAAGATCGACCTCCTCTTCCAGGAGCGCGGCATCGATCTCTTCCTCACGTCACATCGCTTGGGTGATCTTCGGCGCCTGATTCGGCAGTACGGGCGTAATGCGGAGAGCGTGTTCCCGACCGGCGCATATTTCAAGGGCGGTGTGTACGGGACGGATGTGAACTTCCCTATCCCCTTCGAGGAGAAGAACAACCCGAACTTTACCGGGTGTCTGGACAGGAAGGCCTGACCTGCATCGGCCCGACGTTCACGTCGGGCACGCCAGCGTGACTGCACGATGGTCCCGCGAGCCTTGCTCGCGGGGCCATCGTGTTTCTTGCCTGAAGTGAGAATCGATCGTCCGACCTGCGCCGCTCCCGCTTCGTCTCCAGTGCAAATTGGGCGGTGCTCGGTGCAGACCCATCAGGCCGATCGCCGCCGTGACCTTCCTTCGCAATTGCGGGTCTCTGCGATACGTTTCGTGGTTTCGCTCCGCTCCCACCCAAGTAACTTCCCCATGACGCTCATGCGGCTCAAGAGTTGGATGTTTGTCCTCGCTCCGTTCCTCGGCCTTGCCCTCCCCAGCACGACGGCTGGCGCGCAGGGCACCGTGACCGGCCGAGTGACTGAAGCACTGTCTGGCGCTCCCGTGCAGGAAGCGCGCATCATCGTGCTGGGTACCAGTCTCGTGGCCGTCACGGGAGTCGATGGACGATATACCGTGCGCGGCGTACCCTCGGGTCCGACGGACATCCGCGTCCTGCGTGTCGGTTTCCTCGAGCAGAAGAAGAACGTTGCTGTGTCGAGCAGCCAGACCACCACCCTCGACTTCGCGTTGCGCGGCTCGGTGGTGAAGCTGCAGGAAGTGGTCACCACCGCCACGGGCGAGCAACGCCGCATCGAGCTTGGCACCACGGTGAGCAACATCGATGCGAGCCGGCGCGCGCAGGAAGCGCCGGTCAAGAATCTCGCCGATGTCCTCGCAGGTCAGGCGCCCGGCGTGCAGGTCGTGTCGGCCGGCACCACTGGCTCGGGTGCGCGCATCCGCATTCGCGGTACCAGTTCGCTGTCCCTTTCGAGTGATCCCATCTACATCATCGACGGCGTTCGCCTCACGAGCCAGACCGGATCGGTGAGCCCCAACATCTTCGTTGGCTCTGGCGACGGGCGTGGCACGCAGACGCGGGCGCTTGATCTCAACCCGGATGAGATCGAGAACATTGAAGTGGTGAAGGGTCCGTCAGCGGCGACGTTGTACGGCACCGATGCCGCCAATGGCGTCATCGTCATCACGACGAAGCGCGGCCGGGCCGGCGCACAGAAGTGGGAGGTATTCGGCGAAAGTGGGCTGATCCAGGACCGCCACAAGTATCCAACCGCCTACACGCGACTGGCCAAGGGAGCTACGACCCTCAGCCAGGTCTGTCGCCTGCAGGCCGCGGTAGCCGGCACGTGCGTGCCTGATTCGCTCAATACCTACAACCTGTTCGAGGATCCGACCGCGTCGCCCCTCGCAAATGGCTTTCGCCGGCAGGGTGGGGTGCAGCTCGGCGGAGGAAGCGATGTGATTCGCTTCTTCACGTCCGCCCAGCTCGAGGACGAGACGGGCGTCTACCGCATCCCGGCATTCGAACTCGCGCGCCTCGATTCCACTGTCGGTGTGCGTAACGAATGGCAGTATCCGAACAACCTGTCGCGCCAGTCCGTTCGCGCGAACATCAATGCGACACCGAACGGAAAGCTCGATCTCGCGCTGAGTTCGGGGTTTATCCACTCCACCACACGCATTCCGCAGACGGACAACAATGCGCTTGGTCTACTATCGCACGCGTACGGCGGGCCCGGTTTTGTCAGCATGCCGAGTGTGGGTTACAACCTGAGCACCACGGGCGCGCAGCTGCACGGATACCGCGCCTCGACACCAGGCGACATCTTCCAGAACACCACGACCCAGGAAATCAACCGGTTCATCGGCAGCGCGAACGCCAACTGGCGTCCCACGTCCTGGCTGGCGAACCGCGGCAACATCGGACTGGATTTCACCGGTCGCCAGGATGAGCAGCTCTGCCGCCGCGGTACCTGTGCCGACATCGGGTCCACGCGGCTCGGGTTCGTGCAGGATGATCGCGCCACGATCAATACCTTCTCGGCGGATCTCGGCAGCACGGCCACGTGGCTCCCGCGCGACTACCTGAACCTCAAGACGACGGTTGGCGCGCAGTTCATCAATGCGTTCTTCGGCAGAAATGGTGCAGGGACCTCCAATCTTCCGCCGGGCACCCAGACCGTGACCGCTGG
>JAYVNZ010000393.1:0-1899 GCA_043758185.1 Gemmatimonadaceae bacterium
AAAGCATTCGCTCCCGCCTGCTCAAGGTGCTCCGCCTGGCCCAGGATGGGGTGGGCGGCGAGCGCGAGAATGCGAGCGTGCTGCTGGAGAAGCTGCTGCGCAAGCATTCCATGACGATGGCCGATCTCGACGGTGCGCTCGACGAGCCGCGCACGACGGTCTGGCTGGACGCCACCGACGTGGAGGAGCGCACGGTGCTATCGCAGGTCGCCATCCGCCTGTTCGGCACCTCGCGCAAGCTCTGGAGGCACACGCAGGCCGCGAGCCTCGGCATCGACGTCACTGCGTCGGAGCATGCGGCGCTGGTGATTGCCTGGGAGGTATACCGCGCCGCCTTCGCTGACGCTCGCCACGCGCTGCTGCTCGGTTTCTGCCTCAAGCACGGGCTGTTCGCCACCGAGGGGGTGGGCAGTGAGGCGATGACGCCGGAGTCGCGGCGGCGGGCCGAACAGGCGCTCAGGATGGCGGAGACGTTGCCCGTGGTGAGCTCGCCGTCGCCACGGATCGGCCCGGGCGATCCGTCGCCAGGGATTTAGGGCATCGCCGCGCCGACGTTGGCTGGCGCGCTCGAGCGTGAAGTGAGAGACTAGAGGTCGTGATAGCTCAGGACGACGTCAGGAGCATGCGATTTCTCGACATCATCGCCACAGCGCTGAACGAGATACGCGCGAACAAGCTGCGGAGCTTCTTCACGCTGCTCGGCATCATCGTGTCGGTGGCGTTTCTCGTCGCTGTCGTCGCGGTGATCCAGGGAATGAATGCCTACGTCAAGGAGAACATCGCCGATTCGCTGATCGGCACCAACGCGTTCCAGGTGCGCCGAGTCCCCGTACAGATCGGCTTTTTCGACGATGAGCAGTGGAAGCGAGTGGCGCGGCGGCCACTCGTCAGCCGTGCCGAGGCGAAGGCGGTGCGCGCCGCCCTGCCGGATGCGGAGGCGGTCGCCATCACCTCGGGCTTTCCAACGCCACAGTCGGACATCGGCTGGAAGAATCGCGAGGTCGGCGACGTCGAGGTACGGGGGATAACGGCGCCGTACCAGGCCGTCCAGGATTACAAGTTCACGCGCGGACGTCCGCTGATGGACCTGGATGAGGAGCAACGGCGCGCCGTGGTGGTGCTGGGCAGCGAGGTGGCCGAGAAGCTGTTCGAGTCTGCCGAGCCAATTGGGCAGCAGGTGGAACTGGCCAGGTCGCGCTTCGAAGTCGTGGGCGTGCTGGCCTCCAAGGGGCGGGTGCTGGGCCAGTCGTTCGACGCCATCGCGCTCATTCCACTGTCGCGCTACGAGATGCTGTATGGGCATCGCGCCACGACGTCGATTTCGGTGAAGATGGCCGGTGCCGCGGACGTGGCAGCGGGCATGCGACAGGCCCAGGAGGCGATGCGGCTCGTGCGGCACTTGCGTCCCGGTGCGGACGACAACTTCTCTGTGGAGACGGCGGATGCGCTCGTTGCATTCTGGAAGCAGCTCACCGCCGTGCTGTTCAGCGTGATACCGGCCGTGGTGTCGATTGGCGTGGTAGTTGGCGGCATCGTGATCATGAACATCATGCTCATGGCCGTGAGCGAGCGCACGCGGGAAATCGGCATCCGCAAGGCGGTGGGTGCCCGTGCTCGCGACATCGAGCGCCAGTTCCTTGCCGAGGCAATCGCGCTATCCGTTCTTGGTGGCATCATTGGTGTGCTGTCCGGCTGGGGGTTTGCGGAGCTCGTGTCGTTCGCGTCGCCGTTGCCGGCGCGCATCACGGGGTGGTCCGTGGCACTGGCCGTGGGATTGGGCGCGGGGGTCGGCGTGCTGTTCGGCGTGTATCCATCGCGTCGAGCGGCGCGGCTCGATCCCATCGCCGCACTGCGAGCGGAATGATGCGCCTGCCGTCGTCGAGCCAGCTGCACGAGAAC
>JAYVNZ010000394.1:0-2102 GCA_043758185.1 Gemmatimonadaceae bacterium
TGCACGTACCGGTACGCCACATGCGCGCGCGCGTGACGGCCGCGCTCGATGCGTGCGGCGAGCCGTGGAGTGTCCAGGACGATGACCGCAATGGAGGCCGCGTCTATGCCGTGACCACACGCGACGTGCTGGAACTGGCACGCGCGCTGCTCCCGCACCTGTCCGGGGAGGAGCGCACTGTGGTGCGCGCGATGTTCGAACCGGAGGGCACCCAGGCATCACACGCGGACTACTTCGCGTCGCGCGCAGTGGGCACGCTGCTCGAGCGCACGCGCCAGCGCTGGCTCGGTGACCTGCTCCATGAGCGGCGCCTCCTTTCGTTCTTCCAGCCAATCGTGTCGGCTGCCGCACCGCACGACATCTATGGCTACGAGTGCCTGATGCGAGGCCACCACGCCGACAGCGACGCGCACCTCATCTATCCGGACGAGTTGCTGGCCGCGGCGCATGATGCGGACCTGCTCTTTCCACTCGACCTCGCGGCGCGCCTCGCGGCAATCGATGGCGCCGCGCGCAACGGAATTCGGGAAGCGATCTTTATCAATTTCTCGCCAGCCGCCATCTACGACCCCGCGTTCTGCCTGCGGAGCACCATCGCCGCCGTGAATGCGGCGGGACTGAGCCCCCAGCAGATCGTGTTCGAGGTCACCGAGTCCGAGCGCGTGCCAACAAGCCCGGGCCATCTCATAGGCATCCTGGACTATTACCGCGCCGCGGGATTTCGCGTCGCCCTCGACGACGTGGGGTCGGGCTACTCATCGCTCGTGATGCTCGGCGACTTGCGGCCCGACTTCCTCAAGCTCGACAAGGGCCTCACCATGGGCGTGATTGGCGACGCCTTTCGCGCCACCATTGCCGAAAAGCTCATCGAGGCGGCACTCGGCACCGGGATGGCCATCGTGGCCGAAGGCATCGAGACGGCCGAGTCGGCAGAATGGTTCAGCAGCCGAGGGGTGCAGCACCTGCAAGGCTACTATTTCGCTCGTCCCGCGGCGATTCCGCCGCGCGCGCTGATGGTCGCCGCGGAAGCCTGACGGTCGCGATCAGCCCGCGTTGGCAGCCACCCAGGGATCGCGAGCAAGCCATTCCTGGTCGGGTGCGAACAGGAAGACCATCCCACCGTCAGCGAGCTTCGGCAGCAGCCGCGCCGCGCGTTCCGGTTCCATTGCCGGGCAACCCTGGCTGCGACCCGCCCGGCTCGCGGTGACATACGGGGCGCCGTGCGCCACGACGCGCCGGTTCAGGGCGTTGTCGTTGAAGCCGCTGGACACACCCTGTAGCCGCAGGCCCACGGAGCTGTAGCCCTGCCCGCCCATGTGGCCGTGGAAATCATACGTCGCCTGCGCCACGTAGAGTCCGAGCGACGTGGCATAGCTGTTCGACGCGTTGGAGAACCGGGTTGGCACCCCGTACTGCGACGTGGATGAACCGCGCCCATGGGCCACCGTGAACGGCCCGTCGACAACCTTCAGCGAATCCATGTTGAACACGTAGCCGCGCGGTTCCGTGCTCGAGAGGCCGTAGTCCACGAAGTACAGGAAGGGCTTGCGCACCTCGTCGGGATGCGCGGCCTTGTAGGCAAAGTACGCCTTGAAGGCATCTTCGAGCGCTTCAGGGCGGCTCAGCGGGCGCACCGTGCCAGTGAATGCACCCACTGCGGCTCGCGTGACCGCGGCAACCGCCTCGGCGGCTCCGCGCGCGGGTGCACTCGGGACGAGAGTGGGGGGCCGGGTGGCGAACCTGACGGCCGCAGAGAGGACGGGCCCGTTCTGCACTGGCGCGTGCATGAACCGCGAGGACCCGAACACCAGGGCGCTCACGCCCAGCAGGCCATTGAGGACGTATTTGGGAGCAGGCACGAAAAACCTCTCTGCGGAACGGTGGCGCGACGGCGCCGGGCGGGATGCTGCGTACCAAGGTGGGACACTGCGGCGCGACCGAATGATCCCGATCAGCGAACCGCAGTGACCACCAGTCTAGGAGATGGGTTCGATATTGTAAAGCGTTGTCACGTATAAGTTTGTGGTCGTGCTCGGTAGCGCCTCAGCTCAGCCCGCCCAGAATCTTGCCGAGTATGCCTCCGACTCCGGAACCGCCGGTGG
>JAYVNZ010000395.1:0-3684 GCA_043758185.1 Gemmatimonadaceae bacterium
GGTGGATCCGCGCTGTATTTCCAGGCGGAGCCTGAATACCGGACGCTGCATGTAGGAACGGCCTCGGAGAAGACGTCCACTGCGCGGTACCCGCTGGTGGCCGCCGCCATCCCCATCACGTCGGACATCATGCTCGGCCTGAGCGTGTCCAACCTGCTCGATCGCAGTTTCCAGACGCGCACGCGGGGTCTCCAGACGGTGGGCGATTCCACCATCGCCACTACCAACACCTTCAAGAGTGATGGCGCGATAGGCGACCTGCGGCTCGCCCTTGCCTGGGCGCCCACGCCCTGGCTGAAGCTTGGCGCGGCGGCACACGCCATCACGGGCGACAATCGCGTGCGTAACACGCAGATCTTCGACGACAGCACGCGGTTTGCCCGCCTCGTCGATACGGCGACAGTCGGCTATACGGGCACCGCGTACACGGCGGGGTTCGAGGTCATTGCGGCCCACGACTGGAGCCTGGCGGGTTCGTACCGGCAGGGCGGCCCGCTGTCACTCAAGCGGGGAGACACCACCATCGCCACGGCACACGTGCCCAACCGGGTTGCGGTGAGTGCGGCGTATCTCGGCATCCGCGGTTCGTCGATTGCGGTCCGCACGGCGAAGGACAGCTGGAGCAGGCTGGCATCGCTCGGTTCCTCGTCACTGCGCATCAGCGAGGCCTGGGATACCAGCGTTGGTGCCGACATGCTCGGACCGCGCTTCGGAGCCAGTCCCCTCATGCTACGCGCCGGCGGACGCTGGCGCACCCTTCCCTTTGGCACAAAGACGTCGAGCGTGTCGGAACGGAGCTACTCGCTCGGCGCGGGCACGTTGCTGGCGCGCGGTCGTGCGGCACTCGACGTCACGGGCATTCGCGCCACGCGTGAGGCGGGCGCAAACCTGTCGGAGACCGCCTTCACGTTGAGCGTCGGCATCACCGTTCGCCCGTGACCGCATGACTGGGCTCGTTCCCCCGCCGGCCGACGCGCCGATCATCCTTGTCGCTGACGATGTACCAGCGAACGTGGAACTGCTCTTCGATCAACTGCACGTGCTGGGGTTTCGCGCCATCGCGGCACACGATGGGCCATCGGCACTGGCCACCTGCTTCGACCAGATGCCCGACCTCTGCATCCTCGACGTCTCCATGCCCTCCGGCGACCTCGGCGTGGACGACCGGTCCACCGGCTTCGAAGTGTGCCGCCGCATCAAGCGCGACCCGCGCACCGCGCGCATTCCTGTCATCTTCGTCACCGCCCTCAACGACACGACCGATCGGGTCAAGGCCATCGAGGCCGGCGGCGACGACTTTCTCACCAAGCCGCACAACCGCCTCGTGCTTGGCGCGCGCGTGCGCTCGCTCCTCAAGCTCAAGGCCGCCACCGACGCGCTCGAGGAAAGCCTTCGCAAGCAGAAGGAGCTGGAAAAGGTCCGCGACGACCTCATGAAGATGATCGTGCACGACCTCAAGTCACCGCTCACGTCCATCATCGGCGCGATGGAGATGCTGATCGACGGAGACTTCGGCACGCTGAGCGCACCACAGCGCTCCGCGCTCGGCGACGCGGAAACGCGCGCGGAAGATCTCCTGGCGCTCATCGAGGACCTGCTGGAAGTCGCGCGCCTGGAGGAAACCCAGCTCGCCCTGAACCTCGTGCCCACCGCGCCCGGCGCACTCCTCACGGAGGTGCGGCATGAATGGGAAGTCCGTGCACAGCAGGAGGGCGCAACCGTGCGGATGGAGGTGACGGACGATGCTCCCGTGATCCAGGCGGACCATGCACTCGTGAAGCGTGTGTTCGGCAACCTGCTGCAGAATTCCCTCACCCATTCGTCGCGTGCCGTGACGATCACGCTGGGGGCACGCAAGGAGAACGACGGGACGCTGTTCACCGTCGCGGATGACGGCGTGGGCATTCCGGCGGAGTATCACGACATCATCTTCCGCAAGTTCGAGCAGGTGAAGACGCTGCACATCCCGCGCGTGCGCAGTTCCGGCCTGGGTCTGGCGTTCTGCAAGCTGGTGGTGGAGGCACACGGCGGTCGCATCTGGGTCAAGAGTGGCGGCGACATGGTTGGCAGCGCGTTTCATTTCTGGCTTCCCACGCAGCCGCCCGCGTCGTCGTCGCTGCTGTCGTCCTGAGCGCCCTTTGTCGTCCTGAGCGCAGCGAAGGACCTGCTCCTTATATTCCTGTCATGCCACGCCCCACCGTGTACGTCGAAACCTACGGCTGCCAGATGAACGTGAGCGACTCCGAGCTCATGCTCGGCAAGCTCGCAGCCGCAGGGTACCGGCCGGTGGACGTACCCAATGGGGCGGACGTGATTCTCGTCAACACCTGCGCCATTCGCGATCACGCGGAGCAGCGCGTGATTGGGCGGCTGGGTGAGTTGAAGCGCCACATGACGAAGGATTCCGTCATGGGCGTGACCGGGTGCATGGCGCAGCGACTGGGACCGCAGCTGCTCGAGAAGGCGAAGCACGTGTCGCTCGTCATCGGCCCGGACGGCTATCGCGCGTTGCCGCAGCTCGTCGACGGCGCGCGACGCGGGCGCAAGGCCATCGCCACCACGTTCGACCTCGAAGAGCATTACGAGGACTTCACGCCTCGGCGCTTTGACAAGGTGAAGGCGTGGATCCCGGTGCAGCGCGGCTGCGACTATCGCTGCACCTACTGCATCGTGCCCACCACGCGCGGCTCCGAGCGCAGTCGCCAGTTGCACGACGTGGTGCGCGAAACGGCGGACGTGGTGGCGGACGGCATGAGCGAAGTGGTGCTCCTGGGCCAGACCGTGAATTCGTACAACGACGGCACGCACGATTTCGCAGACCTGCTGCGGCACGTTGGCGGCGTGCCGGGCGTGAAGCGGTTGCGGTTCACGAGCCCGCATCCCAACGACTTCAGCGATCGCGTCATCACGGCGATGGCCGAGGTGCCGTCAGTGTGCGAGCATGTGCACCTGCCCATGCAGAGTGGCTCCTCGCGGATGCTCAAGCGCATGCTTCGGCGCTACACGCGCGAAGGGTACCTCGAATGCGTGGATCGCATCCGGCGCGCGATGCCGGGCGTCGCGCTCACCACGGATATCATCGTGGGCTTTCCTGGCGAGACGGACGAGGAGTTCGAGGACACGTTGAGCGTGGTACGCGAGGTGGGGTTCACCGATGCCTACACGTTCATCTTCTCGCCGCGTGATGGTACCCCAGCCACACGCCTGCCGGCCGAGTGGGCCGTGCCGGCCGAGGTGGCCGGTGAGCGTCTGCAACGGCTCGTGGAGACAGTGCGCTCCGCCACACGCCAGCGAAACATGGAATCGCTCGGCAGCCGGCACGAGGTGCTTGTCGAGCGCGAGGCCAAGCGCGGGGAGGCCATGCTGATGGCGCGGACTCGCGACTTCAAGACCGTGCTCATTCCCGGCGACGCAAGCATGCTGGGCCAGTACTTCACGGTGGAGCTCACCGGCACAACCGGATCCACGTTCACGGGCAGCATCGTGCGCGAGCGCCAGCCGCTGCCCATGGCTGGCTGACCCTCCGTCGCAGGCGACGCGCACTCGCGCGTCACATCGTGCGCTCGCGCGATGATGCATACGCGGAGGCCATTGATCATGCTGGGCGATGCCTCTCGTCGCCTGGTCCGTGCTCGCCTACTGCACCGCGCTCATCGCCGCGTTGAGCCTGGGCGATCTCGCCCG
>JAYVNZ010000396.1:0-3736 GCA_043758185.1 Gemmatimonadaceae bacterium
GGGCAGGGGGGAAGCGCGGCGTCAGCTGTTGCGGGGGCAGCGGCGGCGAACGCCCTCCTGGGGAGTGTGCTCGACACGGATACGTTGCTGGGCTGCTGCCTTGTTGCCGAGGCAAAGGTGGCGGGCCGTCATCTCGACAACATCGCGCCCGCATTGCTGGGCGGCATCGTGCTTGTTCGATCCATCGATCCGATAGACGTTGTGCGACTCCCGGTGCCCGCGGGGCTCTTCGTGGTGCTCGCACATCCCGCGCAACGACTATCCACTGCACAGTCTCGGCGAGTCTTGCCCGCCATGGTGGCATTGCCCACGGTCACGCACCAACTCGCCCAGGTAGCAGCAATGGTTGCCGCCTGCTACGCGAATGACCTGGCCCTGTTTGGACGGGCGATCGACGACCGCATCGCCGAGCCAGCGCGTGGCGCACTCATTCCCGGATTTGTGCAGGCCAAGCGCGCGGCACTGGATGCTGGCGCGCTCGGCGCTTCGATTTCCGGCGCAGGGCCAACGGCCTTCGCGATTACGGACACGGAGGAAGGTGCAGCGCGTGTTGCTGCCGCGATGTGTGATGCCTATGCCCATCATGGTGTCGCGTGCAACACACTCGTGACGACCATCGATGAGCAGGGCACTATCGTGTGCGCGCTGAATGAGCGGGCCAACGAACGCCTCACAACAGCCACACCATGAGCGATACGCCAGGCACGCACGTTCGCTGCCCGGACTGCGGCACTGTCCTCGAACCGGGTACCGCAGAATCCACCTGCCCGTCGTGCGGCGGCCTGTTGGCCGTGGAGCACGAACCGGTGCTGCACGGCACCGCACTCCGCGCGCTGTTCGACCAACGTGCGGCGCAGGCCGCGCACACCACCAATGCCGTCGCACGCTCAGGCGTGTGGCGCTTCCGGGAACTCGTGCTTGCGGCCGACGACGGCACGATCGTCAGTCATCCGGAGGGCAATACGCCCGTGATCGCGCGCGACGCCGCGGCCGCGTATGCTGGGGTCGACGATCTGCTCCTCAAGCACGAGGGCCACAACCCCACCGGCTCGTTCAAGGACCGCGGCATGACGGTGGCGCTCACGCAGGCGCGGCGCATCGGTGCGCGAGCGGTGGCGTGCGCATCCACGGGAAACACCTCGGCATCGCTCAGCGCGTACGCATCGCAGGCGGGCATTCCGTCGTTCGTGTTCGTCCCCGAGGGGCGGGTGTCGGCCGGGAAGCTGGCACAGACAGTCGCCTATGGCGCGCGCACGCTCCAGATCAAGGGAGACTTCGACGACTGCCTGCGTCTCGCGCGCGACGCGAGCGAGACACTCGGCGTCTATCTCGTGAACTCCGTGAATCCGTTCCGCATCGAGGGGCAGAAGACCATTGTCTTCGAGCTCCTGCAACAGCTGGGATGGCAGGCGCCCGACTGGATCGCACTTCCGGCGGGGAACCTCGGCAACACCTCCGCGTTCGGGAAGGCGCTGGCCGAGGCGCACCGGTTCGGGCTCATCGACCGGATGCCGCGATTGCTCGCGGTGCAAGCCGCCGGCGCGGCGCCGTTCGCGCAGGCGTATGCCGATCACTTTGCACAGCGCATCAGCGTGCGCGCCGAGACGCGCGCGACGGCCATTCGAATCGGCGATCCGGCATCATGGGACCGTGCCGTGCGCGCCATCGCGGCAACGAATGGCGTCGTCGAGTCGGTGACGGATGACGAGATATTCGCCGCGAAAGCGGTGATCGATCGGTGCGGCGTGGGTTGCGAACCTGCGAGCGCCGCGAGCGTAGCAGGCGTCCGGGCGCTTGTAGCGCGTGGCGTGATTCGACGCGACGAGCGCGTGGTTGCCGTGCTGACGGGTCACCTGCTGAAGGATCCTGGCGGAAATGCGCCGCCCGACGGCAACCCGGCGCTCACACCAGCGGAAGCCCTGTCATTTCTCGCGCAGGTGGTGGCAGCGTAGGACGAACGCGTCCGTTCTCGTGCCGAACAGCCGTAGCGTCCGACGGTTCGACATTCACACTACGGATTCCAATCGGCCACGAAGAGATTGGTGTCTCCCGGCTTGGCGTCGTGCCGGTTCGATGCCCACACCAGGCTCCTGCCGTCCGGACTGAACATCGGGAATCCATCAAAGCTTTCGTGCGTCGTGACCTGCTCGAGCCCACTACCGTCGAGGTTCACGAGGTACAGGTCGAAGTTGCCACTGCGCGGCTGCTTGTAGTTGGACGAGAAGATCAGCCGCCGGCCGTCGGGGGTCCACGAGGGACCGAAATTGGCGCCGCCCAGATGTGTGACCTGGTGCTGGTCGCTGCCATCGGCATTCATCAGCCACAACTCCATCCTGTTGGGCCGAACGAGCCGCTGCGCGAGCAGCGCGCGATACGCAACAAGGGAATCGCCCACCGGATGCCACGCCCGATATACGATCTTCGTGCCGTCCGGTGACCACCACGGCCCGCCGTCATAGCCAGGGTTGCTCGTGAGCTTGCGCAGGTCAGTGCCGTCCACGTTCATGGTGTAGATGTCGAGATCGCCGTCCTTCAGCGACGTGAACACCACCTTCCTGCCGTCCGGCGAGACCACGCCTTCCGCCGTATACACACCGTAGCTGGTAAGCCGGTGCAACTCACTGCCATCGGGGCGCGCCGTATACATGTCGTACGGGTCCAGCCGCCACACATACCCCTTCGATGGGTCCGGTTTCGGCGGACAGTCGCGTTGCTCGGCGTGCGATGACCCGAACAGGATACGCTGGTCGTTTGCGAAGAAGAAGCCGCACGTCGTCTTGCCGGTACCGGTGGACACGCGACGCACAGCCGAGCCGTCGACGTTCATGACGTACTCCTGGTCGCATGCGCGGCCGTCGCGCGTACTCTGGAAAATCAACCGGGAGCCATCCCCGCTGAAGTACGCCTCGGCATTTTCGCCACCGTTGGTGAGCTGCCGCAGATTACTCAGGTGTCGCTCGCCCACTTCCGCGGCGACGGCGGTCAAGGCAGCAGGCCGGTGGTACGAACACGACACCGCGCCCGCTGCGACGAAGCTCGCCAGTGTGCAACCCACAAGAGTGCGCATGGCCACAATGTAAAACGAGCGCCCCGATCCGGGACGCTCGTTTTCACCTCACGGAGGCGGATGCCATCACGGGGCGGGCGGCTTGCCGGCGGAAAGGTCCGCCGATGCCGGCCGGCTATCCTTGTCCTGCGGCAACGTGGCCGCAAGCGTGAAGAGATCCTTCTGGCTGCTTCCCTTCTCCATGAGCTCCAGCGTCTTTCGAAGCGGGGCGTCGAACCGGAGGTCGTGCCGCTTGGCCGTGGAATCGCCACCAGTGAGCTGTGCGACACGCTGATCCAGCAATCGATCGATGTATCGTGGAGCGGCATCGTACACTGCCCGGTCCACCTTCATGCCTTTCGCCGTGATGCGGCGAAACAGTTCGTCGCGCCACGCCGGCTGCACGGTGAAACTCTTCTGTGCGGTGCGTGCCAATTCCAGTGAATAGTCATACAGCGTCACGTACACATCCTGGGACTTGGGCGCCAGCGCCTTTGCCAATGCCTGCTCTGGCGCGGTGAGCGTATCATCCCGAACGAGCACGTCAGGCGCCACGCCGCCACCACCGTAGACGAGGCGTCCGGCATCGGACCGATAGGCGGGCCGCGCCTTCTTGCGCGCCTCCGTCTCGAGGGAATCGGGCTTGTCCTCCACAAACCGGCCATTCACGAACTTGCGCTCGCGCTGGAT
>JAYVNZ010000397.1:0-8712 GCA_043758185.1 Gemmatimonadaceae bacterium
GTTGGCGCCGCGCTCGACACCGCGGCGCTCAACACCCTCAAGTGGCGCGAGCTCGGCCCCTACCGCGGCGGACGCTCGGTGGCGGTCGCTGGCTCCGCAGCCCGGCCCAACGAGTACTACATGGGTACCGTGGGCGGGGGGGTGTTCAAGACCCTCGACGGTGGCCAGTCATGGGCTCCCATCACCGACAAGTACTTCGGCGGTACCATCGGCGCCGTTGCCATCTCGGCGTCCAGCCCGGACGTCGTGTACGTGGGTGGCGGTGAGTACGCGCTGCGCGGCAACGTGTCGCACGGCGAAGGCATGTGGAAGTCCGCCGACGCGGGCAAGACCTGGACGTCGCTGGGACTCAAGCCCACGCGGCAGATCTCGCGCGTGCTGGTACACCCCACCAATCCCGATGTCGTGTACGTGGCGGCACAGGGCAACGTGTGGGCACCCACACCCGATCGCGGCATCTATCGCAGCAGGGACGGCGGAAGGAACTGGAACAAGGTGCTTTTCCGCAACGACTCCACGGGCGCATCGGACCTCGCGTTCGATCCGTCCAACCCCAACGTGCTGTACGCGGCCTTCTGGCAGGCGGGCCGCACGCCGTGGATGCTCAACTCCGGCGGCTCGGGCAGCGGCGTCTTCAAGAGCACCGACGGCGGCGACACGTGGCGTGACATCAGCCACAACCCCGGCATGCCCTCGGGCATCTTCGGCAACATCGGCCTCGACGTCTCCGCGGCCAACCCCAACCGCGTGTTCGCCATCATCGAGGCGGATTCGGGCGGCGTCTATCGCTCGGATGACGGTGGTTCCACATGGACGCGCACCAACGCGGACCGCTCACTGCGCCAGCGCGCCTGGTACTACTCCAAGATCCATGCGGACCCGAAGGACACCAACGTCGTCTACGTCAACAACGTGAACTTCAACAAGTCCACGGACGGCGGAAAGACCTTCCGACCCGTGCGCGGCATTCCGCACGGTGATTCGCACGGCTTCTGGATTGCGCCCAACGACAACAAGCGCATGATCGAGAGTGACGATGGCGGCGCCAGCGTGTCCACCGACGGCGGCAAGACGTGGACCGACGAGGACTTTGCCACTGCGCAGTTCTATCACGTCATCACCACCAACCACTTTCCCTATCAGGTGTGCGGCGCGCAGCAGGACAACAGCACGCTCTGCGGCCCCAGCCGGAAGGCGGGTGGCATCGACACGCGCGACTGGGTGGAAGCCGGCGGCGGCGAGTCGGGGTACATCGCCTCGCGCTCCGACGATCCGGACGTCGTCTACGCGGGCAGCTACGGCGCGCTGCTCACGCGCAAGGACCTGCGCACGGGCCTCACCCGCAACATCAACCCGTGGCCCGACAACCCGATGGGCCACTCGGCCATCGACCTCAAGTATCGATTCCAGTGGACGTACCCCATCGTCCTGTCGCCGTACAACCCGAACGTGCTGTACGCCACGTCGAACTACGTGCACCGCACCACCAACGACGGGCAGAGCTGGGACGTGATCTCGCCCGACCTCACGCGCAATGATCCAAGAACGCTGGGCGCATCGGGCGGGCCGCTCACCAAGGACCAGACGAGCGTAGAGTACTACGGCGTCATCTTCTCGTTCGCCGAGTCGCCGAAGCAGAAGGGGGTGCTGTGGGCGGGTTCCGATGACGGCCTGGTGCACATCTCACAAGACAACGGCAAGTCGTGGCAGGACGTGACGCCGAAGGACATGGCGATCTATACGCGCGTGTCGCTCATCGAACCATCGCACTTTGCCGCCGGTACGGCCTACATGGCCGCCAATCGCTTCCAGCTCAACGATGATCATCCGCTGCTCTGGAAGACCACCAACTTCGGCGCCTCGTGGACGCGCATCGATGCGGGCATCGATGCCACGGAATTCACGCGCGCCATTCGCGAGGACGACGAGCGGCAGGGTCAGCTCTACGTGGGCACGGAGCGCGGCGTGTGGTTCTCGCACGACGATGGTGCCTCGTGGCAGCGTCTCCAGTTCAACCTGCCCCCCGTGCCGGTGCATGACATCGCGGTCAAGGACGGCGACCTGATCGTGGCCACCCATGGCCGCAGCTTCTGGGTGCTGGACGACATCTCGGCGCTGCGCCAGATGACGCCAACGCTCACCGCGGAAGACGCACACCTCTTCAAGCCGCGCGATGCCTATCGCGTGAGTTTTGCCAGCGGGCGTTTTGGCGGCGGCGGTGGAGCTGCGCCGGCCGCGGCGGCCGGACCGGCTGTGCATCCCGTTGCCGCGAGCCCCGCGGGCGGCCCGGTGGTGAGCTACTGGCTCAAGCGCGCCAATCGCGAGGTGGTGCTGGAGTTCATGGATGCCAAGGGCCAGCTGATCAAGCGCTTCGCCAGCCGCCAGGACTCCGCCACGGCGGCGGATTCGGTCACGCGCGCGGCACGCATGCGCACACGCGTGGATTCGCTCGTGCGCACCGGAATGGCAGCCGACAGCGCAGATCGCATGGTGCGCAGCGCCGCGGCAGCGGCCGCCGCGGACCAGGCCGTGTCCTTGACCGAAGACGATGGACCCATTCGCACACCGCCCGCGCCTCGAGCGCCGAACAGGGCGGGCATCAATACCTTCAACTGGAACATGCGGTATGCCGATGCCTCCACGTTCGACGGGCTGATCATGTGGGCGGGTAGCACGCAGGGTCCAATGGCACCGCCGGGTACCTACCAGGTGCGGTTGCTTGTGGACGGCGCACCTGTCGCGACGCAGTCGTTCGCGCTCAGGAAGGATCCCCGCACGAAGGCCACGGCGGCAGACCTGGCCGACCAGTTCCGATTCCTGCTCAGCGTGCGGGATCGCACCACGGCAGCGAACGACGCGGTGAAGACGGTGCGATGGATCAAGTCGCAGCTCGACGATCGCGAGAAGCGGCTCACCGGCGAGGCGAAGACGGACTTCCAGTCGCAGGCAGCACCCCTGCGTGCCGAGCTGTCCGTGGTGGAGGACTCGGTGTACCAGACGAAGAATCGCAGCGGGCAGGATCCGCTCAACTATCCCATTCGCCTGAACAACAAGATTGCCGCACTCGCCGGCGTGGCGGGCAGTGCGGAAGCCGCGCCCACGCGCCAGACCACGGCGGTGTACGGCGCGCTTTCGAAGCAGCTCGACGTGGAGCTTACCGCCATGAAGAAGACACTCGACGCGCGACTACCGGCGGTGAACGCCACGCTGCGCAAGGCGGGACTGCCGGAGATCGTGCCCCGACCCGCTGATGTGCCGGCGCCGCCCGGCATCATCAGCAACAACGACAACGCGCTGCATGCCCAGTAGCATTCCGCGCGGGAACCACCTGGCCTGATGGGCGCCCTGCTCTACCAGTGGAGTACCGCGGCACAGCTGGTCTCTGTGCTCATGATTGCCCTGTTCTACACCACCCTCGGCCGGTCCGTGCGCCGTGCGGAGGTGGTGTGGTGGCAGGCGAGCTGGTGGTGGAACCTCGTGGCCATCGCGGTCACGGTGGTGTTCTGGCAAGCGATATTCCCGCCGCTCGGCAACCTGCTGATCCGGGGTGTCTACGTTGGCAGCAAGGCGGCGTTCGTGCTGTTGCTGGTGCAGGGCGCCCTGGCCATGCGTCACCCTGGTGCTCGCTGGTTGTCCACGCGCTTCCTCATCGGAGCGAGCGTCGCGTGTGCGGTACTGGGCATGCTCGTACTGGACACCGTGGACCGCGTGGGCGTCGCAGTGCAGGCGCCCATCGGAGTGTTGTTCCTGCTCTGCGGCGCGAACCTGCTGCGCGGCCAGGTTGCCGTCACGCAGTGGCTCGGTGTCGGATTCGTGCTGCGCGGCGCATTCGCGGTGGCGGAAGCCTCGGCCTATCTCGCGGACAGCCTTCCCGCGGGCGCACTCAGCGCAAACACCGCCCGCCTGGTGTCACTGTTTCTCGGCGCGCATTCCGGCATCGACGTGGCGGGGGAATGGCTGCTGGCGCTGGGTGGCGTGCTCGCCATCACGCGTCGCTCCCAGAAGGAGATGGAGAGCGCCAATGCAGACCTCCGCACCGTGCAGGACCAGCTGCGCAACCTGGCGGACCGCGATCCCCTCACTTCGCTCGCAAACCGGCGCGCACTGGCTGGCGCGTTCCGTTCTGTCTACGACGACGGCGCCGCGCTCGTGTTCCTCGACCTCGATGGCTTCAAGACCATAAACGACAGCCTGGGCCACGCGGTGGGCGACACGTGTCTCCGTCGCTTTGCCGACGCCCTGCGAAAGTCCTTTCGTCCGGAGGACGTGATCGTACGCTACGCCGGCGACGAATTCGTGGTGGTGTGCGCAGGAGCGGATATCGGGACGGCCGAGGCTCGCGTGGAGTCCATGCGCGATCGGCTGCTGCAGGACCCCGAGCTGCCCACCATCCAGTTCTCGGCGGGGATCGTCGCGCTGGCCTCGCACGAACATGCGGACGCCGCGCTGGAGGCAGCCGATGCCGCGATGTACGAGAACAAGAAGGAGCGCGCCATGGACCGGATGTCGCGGCCGAGCATTGCCCGCGCCCGGTTGAGTGGCACCTTTACGGCCATGCCCTGAGCGCGTCCGTGCCGGCCCTACGCGTCGAGCGCCATGCCCATGGTGTGAAACCCCTTGTCCACGTACACCGTGGTGCCCGTGATGCCGCTCGCCAGGGGCGAGCAAAGGAAAGCCGTGGCGCTGCCCACTTCACTGGCGGTGAGTTCCTGCGACAACGGCGCATTGGCCGTGACGTAGGCCACCATCCGCTCGATGATCCCGATGGCCGATGCCGCGCGCGATGCGAATGGCCCGGCCGACACCGTGTTCACGCGCACCCCCCACTTGCGGCCGGCCTCGAACGCCAGCAAGCGGGTGTCGCTCTCGAGCGCTGCCTTGGCGCTCGACATTCCGCCGCCATACCCTGGAATCACGCGCTCGCTGGCCATGTAGGTGAGCGACGCAAAGGCACCGTTTGGCCGCATGAGTGGCCCGAACCGCGACACCATGCTCACCAGCGAGTACGCACTCGCGCTGATTGCGGCCAGGTAGCCATTGCGGCTGGTTTCCAGCAGCGGCTTCTTCACTTCCGGGCCGTTGGCCAGCGCGTGCACCACGATGTCCAGCGGTTGCGCGCCGAAGTCCGCCACGAGCCGAGCGGCGAGTCCATCGATGGAGCAATCGCCGACGTCCTTGTACCGCTTGCTCGTCCGCAACTCCTCCGGCATGGCGTCCATGGTGTCGAAGACCGCGTCGAGCGGATAGATCTTCTCGAAGGCGAGCTTCGACCCGGTGCTCAGCATCAGCGACTCATCCATCTTCCCGCGTTCCAGGAGGGTCAGGAAGATGTTGAGCGCGGGAGGCCACGTGCCCACGCACACCGATGCACCGGCCTCGGCAAGGGCCTTGGCGATCGCGAATCCGAATCCGCCGTCGTCGGCGACGCCGGCCACCAGGGCCCGGCGTCCTGTCAGGTCGATGTTGAGCATTCGTGATTATGGCACATTGCCGGACGCGATCAAAGGGCCATGCTGCGCGCGTGCCCTGGCCCCATGGGTGGCACCCCCCATCCCGCGGCGCCGTGCGGGCACTTAACGTGTACCTGTGCCGCCTCACGTGACATCGCCAGCCCCCACAGGCCCGCCACTGCCCGCCGTTGTCGACGCATCCCCCGTGGTGGTCGACAGGCGCCGTGCACCCTCCACGGGGCCTGCATTCGCGCGGGGGCTGTGGCGCATTGCCGCGGCCGACGTATCCAGCGGCAACCAGGTGGTCCTGCTTCGCGACGGGCCGGCCACGTTCGACGCCATGTGCGCGGACATCGCGGCGGCCCAGTCCACCGTGGTGCTCGAGGCTTACATCCTCCGCTCGGACGACGTGGGGCAGCGCATTGCCGCCGCGCTCATCGGCGCAGCCGGCCGAGGGGTGAAGGTGCGTGTGCTGAGCGACTGGATCGGCATGCGCGGCATCAAGTCCGGCTTCATTGCGTCGCTTACCGCTGCCGGCATCGAGCACCGCGTGTTCAATCCGCCAGGATGGCGGGCGTGGTTCGGGCTCATTCCCCGCGATCACCGCAAGCTGTTCGTGGTGGATTCCGCGGTCGGCATCACGGGTGGCGTGGGCATTGGCAACGAATGGATCATGGGCCGCACACGTCGCAGGCGCGGACACTGGCGCGATACCGCCGTGCGCATCGAGGGGCCGGCGGCTGGCGATATGCAGCGGGCATTCGAGACCATGTGGGAGCGCGCGCACGAGCGCGAGCGGAGGGGAATGCACCGCATCGCCAGCAGGGCAGCGCGTGGCTCACACCTCGAACCTGCAACGGCCGCACCCGCGCTCGTGGGCATCGTCGAGGGGGAGCCCCTGCGCATGCGCGTTGCCCGCGCATTGCAGATGCAGGCCATCGCCGCGGAACGGTCCATCTGGATCGCCAGCGCGTACTTCGTGCCGAGTCCATCGGAGGTGGAGGCACTGCTGGGCGCGGCGCGTGATGGCGTGGACGTGCGCATCCTGGTCCCTGCGCGCAACGATCACCCCTGGGTGTCGTTCCTCACACGGCGATACTATCGGCGGCTGCTGACCAACGGTGTACGGATCTGGGAGTGGAAGGCGACGATGATGCATGCAAAGACGAGCGTCGTGGACGGCCGCTGGGTTCGCGTGGGGTCCACGGACTTCAACCCACTCGGCGTGGGGATCAACTACGAGCTCGACGCCGTGATCGAGGATGCCACGCTGGGTGCGGAAGCAGAGGCGATGTTCCTCGCCGACCTCGAACAATCCCGCGAGATCACCATGCACAGCCGACTGGTTCCGAAATGATGCCGCTCATGACACGCCGGGTACTCCCGGTCATGCTCGCCGCCATGCTGGGCGTTCCGTGGGCGCCAGTCATGGCGCAGGCGGATTCGACGAAGTCCAGCGTGCCGTTGTTCACCTATCGCGACGGCGCCCTTGCGAGCGGCGTCATGCTCGCGGCCCTGCTCGCGCGCGGCGTGGACGAGCATTACGCACAGCGGTTGCAGGATTCGTCCACGCAGGCCAATGAGAAGCTGCACAAGCTGGCCACCGTGGTGCGCACCACGGCCGCGCCGGGCGCGTACATCATCAGCACGTCCATGTACCTCACGGGCCGCCTGGTGAAGAACGATCGCATGGCGTCGCTGGGCCTGCACAGCACGGAGGCGCTGCTGCTGGGGGAAGTCACGGGCGGTGTGCTGAAGGGACTCATCGGACGCCAGCGGCCCTACGTCACGCCGCAGAATTCCCACAGTTTCGGGTTCCTGCGCGGCTTCGGTGGTGGCGACAAGTATCGCTCGTTTCCCTCCGGGCATTCGCTCGCGGCGTTTGCCGCCGCCGCGGCGGTGTCGAGCGAGACGTCCGACTGGTGGCCCAACACGCGATGGATCATCGGCCCCGTGCTGTTCAGCGGAGCCAGCCTCACGGCCGTGTCGCGCATGTACGACAACAAGCACTGGGCCAGCGACGTCATCGTGGGTTCGGGCCTCGGCACGTTCATCGGGCTGAAGGTGGTGCGGTACAACAACGCGCACCCAGGCAGCCGCCTGGAAAAGCTGTTCCTCCGCGGGTCCATCATGCCGACCGCCGACGGTGGTCACGAATTCCACTGGTCGATCCTGCCGGGCATTTCGCTGCAGCAACCAGCGCACCGGCCGTGAACGCAACAAGGTCGTGAACCGCGGGCCGAAGAGCGGCATCTTCGTCATCGCGCCCATCGAGGGCGAGGTGGGAGCACGCATTGCCGCACTTCAGGGCGCCCATGACCCACGCATCCTCAAGCTCGGCCAACCGCACGTGACGGTTGCCGGTTCGTCCGGAATGGGACCGATCAACCCGGCCACCACGGCTGAGGAACTCGAGGAAAAACTCGGCGTCATCGCCGCGGAGACGGCGCCCATCGCATTGCGCTTCGGCCAGCCCACAAGGTTCATGCAGACCGAGATCGTGGTGCTGCCACTCGACCCGCACGGGCCCTTGCGCACGTTGCACGAGCGCATCCAGCTCTGCGGACTACGCAGCGCTCCGCCGCGGTTCTTCTTCACCCCGCACGTGACACTGAGCCTCTACCGCGAACTGCCGAAGCAGGCACTCAACGCCCTGCTGCGCGAGCGCTTCGATGAGCCGGTGGTGGTGGACCGCATCGAGGCCCACCTCACCCAGGATACCGGGGAATCCCGCCTGCTTGTCTCGCTGCCGCTGCTTGGTGCTGGATGAAGCGGTGACTCAGGCGATGCTCTCCGGCTCCAGCGTTCTCTCCACAACGGCGCCATTCACGACGCTCACGTAGTAGACCTTCGCAGCCGCTCGCGTATGGACGACGCGCTTCACCACGGTGTCCTCGAAGTGGATGCCGGCGTCGTTGTCGCAGGCATACCCCGCCTTCAGCTGCCCCGACCCGATGAGTTTCTGGTACAGCGGCCGACGGCCCGCCTCGGCGTCATAGTGGGGGCTGTGGCTGCCCGGCAGGAAGCCCATGCACTTGACGATGGACAACTCCTTCGGCCGCGAGTCGGTGGTGCCTTCCTCGAACCAGCACAGCGAGCCGGCGCTCGCGCCACCAAGGACGACACCCTGGTCCCAAGCGCGACGCAGCACGGCGTCGATGCCCTGGGCCTTCCAGATGGCCTGCTGGTTGAGCGTGTTGCCGCCTGAGACCACGATCCCGTCGACAGAGAGGAGCACCTCGTCCCACCCGCGCGGTTGCGT
>JAYVNZ010000398.1:0-8421 GCA_043758185.1 Gemmatimonadaceae bacterium
TGCTGGACATCGCACACGCACGCTCGGGCGACAAGGGCGACACGGCCAATGTGGGCGTCATCGCGCTCGAGCCGCGCTGGTACGCGCTCATCGCGGAGGAGCTGACACTCGATCGCGTACGCCGTCACTTCTCGGGCGTCATTACCGGCGACGTCGAACGCTTCGAGTTGCCCAACCTCAACGCGCTGAACTTCCTGCTGCATGGCGCGCTTGATGGCGGGGGCACGTTGTCGCTCAAGACGGATGCGCAGGGCAAGGTGTTCTCCACCGCGCTGCTCCGCATGGTGCTCGACATTCCCGACGACCGCGCCGTGGCACTCGGCCTTCCAGCGGTACCGCCGATATGAGCCGCATCCGGCTGCTCCGTGATGGTGCGGTCGGCCGGATCATTCTCGTCCGCCCGGACCGCAGCAATGCGCTCGACCGCCAGATGGCAGACGAACTGTTTGCCGCCCTCGCGCAGTTCGAAGCCGATCCGCTCTGCCGCGTGATTCACCTTGGCGGCGAGGGCGATGACTTCTGCGTGGGCACGGACATCGACGCGCTGGAGACATCGCTGGAAGCCGGCACCGACGCCCATCGTGCGGACGCCGAGGCCATCGGGCGCGTGCTGCTTGCCATTCGTGCGCTCATGAAGCCGGTGGTGTGCACGGTGCGCGGCCGTGCGCTGTCCAGCGGCGCTGGGCTCGCCACGGCCTGTGACGTGGTCCTCGCGCACGAAGGCGCGGAGTTCGGCTATCCCGAAGTACGACTCGGCCTCGTGTCCGCCATGGAGATGACCGTCCTCCGTCGCGCCGTAGGGGAAAAGCATGCGGCAGACCTGGTGCTCACGGGCCGCATCGTGAGCGCCGAGGAGGCCGAGCGCATCGGGCTCGTGAGTCGCGTGGTGCCGGCCGCCACGTTCGACGACGACATCAATGCGACGCTCGAGCAGATCTCGCTGTCTCCCGCCACGTCGCTGGCGCTCACCAAGTGGTTGTTCTACAAGCTGGACGCCCTCTCGTTCGAGGATGGCATTGCGGCCGGTGTCGTGACCAACGTGGAAGCGCGCGCCACGGAAGATTTCAAGGCGGCCGTGCGCCGGGTGTCTGCGCGCAAGCCCAGGCCGGAATGACCCGCTACCTCACGGCGCGCATCGTGGTCACGCTGCTCGGTGTGGGCGTGTGGGGGTACGGGCAGCGCAATGAGCTGTCGCAGCTGCGCGTTGCGGGTATGCTGATCCTCGGCGTGGCGTTGGCAATGCGCTTTGCGCCCCGGAGGTGGTTCGACGAGGGCGACGAGGAGGCGTGATGCGGCGACGCGCGATGATCGTGGGTGTGGTGTGCGCCTGGTCCGTCGCGGCGTGTCGGTCGAGGCCCGCCACGGACGCCAGCGCGCTGAACTCCGGCAGCACGTCGCGCACCTATGATGCCATCACCCGCGACGAACTGGCAGAGTCATCATTGCTCGGTACCACGGCGTGGCTCGCCATTCAGCGACTCCGGCCCAGCTTCCTCATCGACAAGACGGCTGGTGCGGCGCGCACCATTCACCCGCTGTCGGTGTCGGTGAACGGTGGCGAACTGACTGGCGTCAACACGCTCATCACGATTCCTGCGCAGACCATCGCGGAGATTCGCTATTTCGACATCGGTAACGCAGCGCAGCGTTTTCACAATCGTGCGCCGGGTCCCGTCATCCTGGTGACGCTGTCGGCGCCGTCGCGTCCCTGACTGTCGTGCCTGCCGTGATCGAAGTCGCGTCCTCTCCGGCGCAACTGTCGTCCTGAGCAGAGCAAAGAACCCGCTCGCCGCCGCGAACGCCGTGGAGTCCTCGCCGCCGGACCACCTTCGCCAGCCGGGTCGGCGGCATAGAGAGCGGTTATATTGAAGGCTTATGACGCGTCTCGCCGTGCCCGAACTTCTTGCCCCTGCCGGCTCGCTGGATGCCGTCCGCGCTGCGCTCGCCAACGGCGCCGATTCCGTCTACCTGGGCGCCGAGCGGTTCAACGCGCGCGACGAGGGCGCGCAGCTCACGCTCGACGAGGTCGGCGAGGCCTGTCGCCTCGCCCACGAGCGCGGCCGGCGCATCTACCTCACACTCAACATCCTGCTCAAGCCGTCCGAGCTGGCCGATGCGTTGGTGTTTCTTGGTGATGCGATAGACCGGGGTGTCGACGCCGCCATCGTCCAGGATATCGGGCTCGTGCGCCTCATCCAGCAGGTGTATCCGGGCTTCGAGATGCACGGGTCCACCCAGATGACCGTCCATGACGAGAGCGGTGCACGCGTGATGCGTTCGCTCGGCATTGATCGCGTCGTGCTCGCGCGGGAGAACACGCTGGCCGACATCCGCGCCATCAAGTCCGCGGTTCCGGAACTCGGACTCGAGACCTTCATCCACGGCGCGCTCTGCATTTCGTACAGCGGACAATGCTTCATGTCCGGCATGATTTCCGAACGCAGCGCGAATCGCGGATCGTGCGCGCAGTCCTGTCGCAAGGATTACGTGCTCGACGACGTGACGTCCGGCCAGGAGCTCGACCGCGGTTTCCTCATCTCCGCGAGGGACCTGGCCGCCACCGACCACCTCGCTGACATCGCCGATGCGGGAGTCGCGTGCCTCAAGGTAGAGGGGCGCAAGAAGCGTCCCGAGTACGTGGCCACCGTTACGCATGGATACCGGTCGTTCCTCGATCGCCTCGCCAACGGGGACCGTACGCCGCCTCCCGCGGCCGACGTGGAGCCTCTCGCGCAGATCTTCAGCCGGGGATTTACCGGGGGTATGTATGGTGGTCGCGAAGGCCGCGACTACGTCACGCGCTCTCACCCCGACAATCGCGGGCGTGACCTTGGCCTCGTCGTGGCACATGAGGGGCGGGAGTTGCTCGTCGAGGTCAGCCGCGCGCTGCAGGTGGGTGACGGTGTGGGTTTCGAGGCGCCGGATTCGCATGGCGGCGCGAGCGTGGGGTTCACCATCGACGCCGTACGCACCATCACTGCGCGAGGGGATGTCATTCTCCAGGCGATCGTGTTGCCGAGCCGACTCGCCGTGGCGGACGGTTCACGCGTCGTCAGGTCCTCCGAGGCCGCGCTCCTCGAACGTGCGCGGGCCAGCTACGCGGCGCTGCCCTCCGACGTTCGCGCACGCAAGGCACGGCTCGACGTCCGCGTATTCGGGTCGTCGGGCGGTCCGCTCAAGGTCGTCTTTGCCGCCGACGGCGAACAGGTCACCGTGCGCAGCGACGTCAACCTCGCCCCCGCCGCTCGGCGCGCGCTCGACGCGACCACGCTCCGCGAGCAACTCGGCCGCCTCGGCGAAACACCGTTCGCGCTCGGTGACCTGGATGCGGGCGGGTTGGCTGACGCGCTGTTTCTTCCCATCAGCGCCCTCAACCACCTGCGCCAGCAGGCGACCAACGAATTGCTCCAACGGCGCGACTGGGCACGGGCAGCCATCCTCGCTGATCGTCGCGAGGCGATCGACCGTGCTATCGATGGGGTCGTGTTCGCCGAGGCGGAGGTTGGTGTGAGTAACGCTGCGCATGTTGGCGTGAATGGCGAGGCGAATCCTGTCGAGCAGGTCGAGCCACATGCTATCGAGCAAGACGAGTTAAACGCTGTCGTCCTGAGCGCAGCGAAGGACCTGCTCTTCTCAGCTCACGGGCAAACCACCACCCCCCCATTCGACCTCGTCGCGTCCGTCTTCACCCTCGACGACGCCCGCACCGCGGCCGGCGCGGGCGCCACCACCATCGTACTCGACCCCTTCCTCCGTCACCCCACGCCCCCCGTGACGCGCGTGCGCGCGCTCGCTGAGGAGCTGCACGCGGCGGGCATCGCACTGCGCATCCGCACGCCCACCATCGTTCGCCCGGAGGAACGCCGGACAACGCAGAAGTGGCTCGACGTGGGGCTGCCCATCGTCAGCGGCCACGTTGGGCTCGTGGCAGAACTGGGAGCGAGTGGCCGCGATGTCATCGCTGATTACGCGGTGAACTGCTTCAACCAGCACACCGCGGCCGAACTGTTCCGGCTCGGCGCGCGTCGTATCATGCTCTCCGTGGAGCTCACGGTGGAGGAATTGCTCGCGGTGTCCGCACCGTGGCAGGGCGCGGGCTTCGACGTGTTCCTCTACGGCCGCCCCGAGGGAATGACCATCGAGCATTGCGTCCTCAGTGCAGCGTTCGATCGCCAGCCGACAACCTGCCGGGATCTCTGCGTCCAGAAGCATACCAACGTCCAGCTCACCGATCCCGCGGGCTACGCGTTCGCCGTTGCGACAGACTCGGCGTGCCGCAACCGGCTCCTGCATTCCCGGCCCGTTGAGGGCGGCGAGTTTCTTCCGCGACTCTGGCGCGCTGGACTCCGCAACTATCACCTGGTCTTCAACGTGGTGGGTGATCCCGTCGCCCAGGTCGTCTCCGGATACCGCGCGATGCTGGACGGCATGGCAGCCGGCACCAGGCAGGCGACCAACCCCGTGCGCTCGGCGCTCGGTGCGACGTTCACCCGCGGACATTTTGCTCGCGCGGTGTGAGCCGCGTGCAGCATCGTTCGGCGGTGCAGGGACCCAGCGCGCCGCAATTCGATGACGCACCACGCCAACCCGCGTCGCATACTCGCCCAATGACAAGCGAGCGCCCCACGCTCCAGGCAGCCCGCGACTTGCTGCGCGCACGCTTCGGCTTCCCTGATTTCCGGCCTGGACAGGAACGCGCCGTCACGTCCGTGCTGTCGGGACGTGACACGCTCGTGGTGCTCCCCACGGGCGGCGGCAAGTCGGTGTGCTACCAGGTGCCCGCACTCCTGTTGCCCGGCATCACCGTCGTCGTGAGCCCGCTCATCTCGCTCATGAAGGACCAGGTCGACGCCCTCACCGCGCGCGGCATTCCGGCCACGTTCGTGAACAGCACGCTGTCGTCCGGCGAGGTGTCGCAGCGCATGAATCGCGTGGCGCGCGGCGAGGTAAAGATGCTCTACGTGGCGCCGGAGCGCTTTGACTTCGGCAGCGCGGCGGAACGGCTGAAGGATGTCGGCGTGTCGCTACTTGCCATCGACGAGGCGCACTGCATCAGCGAGTGGGGGCACGACTTCCGCCCCAGCTACCTTCGCGTCGCCCAGGTGCGCGAGCGACTTGGCTGGCCACCGGTCGTGGCACTCACGGCCACCGCCACCGCGCACGTCCGCACTGACATCGCTCGGCAGCTCAGGCTCGAGAACGCCGAGACCATCATCACCGGCTTCGATCGTACCAACCTGCGGTACCACGTCATCCCCACCAAGTCGGACGCGGACAAGGACGCCGCCCTCATCAGCGTGCTGCGCGAGCACAAGGGCGTGGCCATCGTTTACGCGTCCACACGCCGCAACGTGGAGAAGGTCACGCAGACCCTCGAGCGCGCCCGTATTTCCGTCCTCGCGTACCATGCCGGCCTCGACGACGCGCACCGGCACGATGTGCAGACGTCCTTCATGAACGGCGACGTGCGGGCCATCGTCGCCACGAACGCGTTTGGCATGGGCATCGACAAGGCGAACGTGCGCGTGGTCATTCACCACGCCATGCCGGGCACGCTCGAGGCGTACTACCAGGAAGCGGGTCGTGCCGGCCGAGACGGCCAGCCGTCGGAAGTCTTCCTCCTCCACGCGTTTCCCGATCGCTTCACGCACGAGTTCTTCATCAAGGGTGCCCACCCCGACCGCGCCGTGATCGAGAAGGTGTTCGAGCGCGTGCGCGCGATTGCCGAACGCAACGGAACCGTACAATTCGATCCCGCTGCACTTGCGGCCGCACTTCCTGGCAAGGTGAGCGACCGCGAGGTGGAGTCGGCCCTCAGGATACTCATGCAGGCAGGCGCGTTGCAGGGCGGCACCGATTCGGGTGGACGCGTGCAGGTGCGCCTCCTTGCCACGCCTGACCGCATCAAGCGTGAACTCGGCGACCCGGACGTCATGGCGCTCCAGTTGCTGCGCGCCCTGTGGCGCGTGGCCGGCGATGCGCTCAACGACGGCACCTCCATCGACCTCGATCGCCTGCCCGCCGTCTTCGGCGGCGTGATGCGCACCATCGCGCTGCTCGATCAGCTTCAAGCGCGACAGTTCGTGGAATGGCACCGCGTGGGGGGCGGTGACCGCGTCAGTGACATGCGGCGCCCGCTCTCCGCCTATCCGCTGGACTGGGCCGCACTCGATCGGCGACGCAAGGCAGACTTGTCCAAGCTCGACTCCATGCAGCAATACGCATACGCCAAGGGGTGTCGCCGTGGCTTCGTGCTGCGGTATTTCGGTGACCCGGCGGCCGGAAAGGACTGCGGTGGTTGCGACAACTGCCTCGGCACCCACGGTGCGTCCGGTCACCAGCGAGAGACCGTCGGCGTACCCAAACCGGGCGAAAAGAAGCGATTGCGCGGTGCGGCCCGCAGTGCGAGCGCCGGCGAGTCGCCTGATGTGACGCCAAGTCCGGCCGACGCCGCCCTTCTCGATCGGCTGCGGCAACTGCGCGCTGCCATCGCGCGGGAACAGAAGGTGCCTGCATATGTAGTATTCGCGGACCGCACGCTGCTCGAGATGGCGGTGCGCCGGCCCACGTCGCCCTATGCCTTCGGCGAAATCCGGGGCGTGGGCCCAATGAAGATCGAGAAGTACGGCGAGCAGTTTCTCACGCTCCTGCGTGCCGCCGATGAAACCGAAGCCGCCTGACCCGGATCAATACATGGACGACGCACTCTACTTCTCGGAGCAGCACCTCGCCGTGCGCCAGATGGTTCGCGAGTTCGCCAGGGATGAAGTTGCCCCGGTCGCCAAGGCGTTCGACGCCGACTCCATCTTCCCGTGGGAAAACGTCAAGCGCATGGGCGAGCTCGGTTTGCTTGGCGTGCCGTGGCCTGAAGACATGGGTGGCGCAGGATTCGACCTGCTCAGCTACATGATCACCATCCAGGAGCTTGCCAAGGTCGACGCATCCACGGGACTCACCGTGTCCGCGCACACCACGCTCGGCACTTCGCCCATCGTCCATTTTGGCTCCGAACAGCAGAAGGCGCGGTACGTGCCGCTCCTGGCCAGCGGCAAGGTGCTCGGCGGCTTTGGTCTCACCGAGCCCGATGCCGGCTCGGACGCAGGTGGCACGCGCACCACCGCCGTCAAGCGGGGCGACCACTATGTCCTCAACGGCACGAAGCGCTTCATCACGCACGGCAGCGTGGGCGAGGTGTTCATCGTCACCGCAGTCACGGATCCCTCGAAGGGCACCAAGGGCATCAGCTCCTTCATCCTCACCAAGCACACGTCGGATCTCGACAAGGTCCGGCCGCTCGGCATCGGTCATGACGAGTCGTTGCCTGCCATGAAGGGATTCCGCGCAGGCAAGAAGGAGGACAAGCTCGGCTGGCGTGCCTCCGATACCGCAGAGCTCATTTTCGAGGACGTCGAGGTGCCGGCGGAGAATCTGGTGGGGCAGGAGGGACACGGCTTCGTCAACTTCATGAAGACACTCGACGCCGGACGCATCGGCATTGCCGCCCTGTCACTCGGTATCGCCGAGGGAGCGTACGAGGAAGCGGTAAAGTACGCAGCGGTACGGAAGCAGTTCGGCAAGCCCATCGCGGAGTTCCAGGGCATCTCCTTCCAGCTCGCCGACATGGCCACCGAGATCGAGGCAGGCCGCCACCTCATGTTCCACGCCGCATGGCTTGCGCAGCACGACAAGCCGTTCAGCAAGGAGGCCGCAATGGCCAAGCTGTTCTGTTCCGAACTCGCCATGCGCGCCACCACCAAGGCCGTGCAGGTGTTCGGCGGCTATGGGTACACCAAGGACTACCCGGTGGAGCGTATGATGCGCGATGCCAAGATCTGCGAGATCGGTGAGGGCACGTCGGAGATCCAGCGGATGGTCATTGCCCGGCATGTGTTGAAGGAGATCGCGGGGTAGCGCTCACCGACTAAGCCCTTGACGCGCCGCACGTTGCGCTCGAGACCTACCGGAGTTAGCTATCCAGCAGTGATCTCTACCCTGCATTTCCCGTATCCGGCGACGCGCGGCGACTCGCGCACCGGCCGGATCGTATCGCGTGTGAGCTCGGCCGAGGCAGTCGTCGGTCGTGTGAGCGCGCTCGTTGTCGTCGCTGTGCAATCCCGGCTCATCCCGGAAGATCGCACGCCCCTCCGGTTACTGGCGTTCCTGCTTGCGTCCCTCCTTGCGCCGCTTCGGCGCGTGATGGAGGGATCGCGTGGCATCGTACGCCCGGATGGGACGTGGTCGATCACGCAGCGCTCGGTGACGTCGTTCCGTGGTTCGGCCGTCGGTCGCACAGTGCTGCGCAACCGGGTCGCTCATCCTTTGCCCTACCGAGCCGCAGCCGCCGAGTCGCCGGCAGCGCATGCGCGCGCGGTCCAAGATGAAACGAGAGATTCTGATCAACGCCACCGCGCGCGAAACGCG
>JAYVNZ010000399.1:0-9461 GCA_043758185.1 Gemmatimonadaceae bacterium
GAACACCTTGTCGGCTTCCTTCACCACGTCCTCGTCCATGCCGGGCAGGATGGTGGGCATGAACTCGACGACGGTGACCTTCGCACCGAGACGACGCCACACGCTGCCGAGTTCGAGGCCGATGACACCGCCACCGATGACGATGAGGTGTCGTGGCACGACTGGAATCTTGAGCGCGCCCACGTTCGAGAGTACGCGCTCCTCGTCGAACTTGAGGAAGGGGAGTTCGATGGGCACGGAGCCGGTCGCGATGATGACGTGTTTTGCCTGGTAGGATGTCATGGTGTGTTCGGGGGGGGCCCCCCGCACCTCCACCACATTGCCGGCTCGCAGCGTCCCGTACCCCTTCGCCCACGTGATCTTGTTCTTGCGGAACAGGAACTCGATCCCCTTCGTGTTCTGCCCCACCACCTCGTCCTTCCGCTTCAACATCGTCGCCAGGTCCAGCCGCAACCCCTCCACGCCGATGCCGTGCTCCGCCGCGTGTTTCCCCATGAACTCGAAATGCTCGCTCGAATTCAGCAGCGCCTTCGAAGGAATGCAGCCGACGTTCACGCACGTGCCGCCCAGCGTCTTGTCCATCTCAACGCAGACCGTGTTGAAGCCGAGCTGCGCGGCACGGATGGCGGCCACGTAGCCGCCGGGGCCGCCACCGAGGATGATGACGTCAGCAGAGATGTCAGAATCAGCCATGAGAAGGCGAGTGGTCGATGTTGAAGGGTGCGGCGAAACCTAGCGACGCGGGCGCGGTGCGGTCATCGCCTGAATACCAGCACGTCCGGAGTCGCGGTCAACACCAGTGAATTCGCCCCGTCCCAGTCTCCCTGGATCGTGGAGCCCGAGGCCGTCATCGACAGGTGGCGTCCGGCAAGGCTGTAGGTGCCCGTGGCCGTGTCCGCCTCCACCACGGGGGGGATCCCCGAAGCCGACACCTTGATCGTCACGATGAACTGAAAGCTCATGTCGGCCTTGAGCTTCATCATGGATGGCGACACGACTTCCACCCGCATCGTGCCGCCCTGAAACGCACTGTCGGCGATCACGTGCGGCAATGCCCTTCCGTTCACCGTCTCGAGGGCGAACGTGCCCACCACGGAGGCGCTGGCGGTAGGAGAGTCGCCGCCACACGCCGCGAGGGCGAGCAGGGCGGCGGCGGCAACCGGGGCGAGGAAAGTGCGGTCGGCGAACATGGTGGGCTCCGTGGTGTGGGTTCGCGACGAACATGCACCGCGGCGGTCAATCACGAGTCATCTGCCGGTCACTATCCCGAAACGACTACGGGCGCCCCACCGGGACGCCCGCTTTCGACACCTGGCCGACGTCAATCCACCAGCATCGACGCCGGATCCTCCATCAATTCCTTGATACGCACCAGGAACAGCACCGCCTGCTGCCCATCGATCACCCGGTGGTCATACGACAGCGCGATGTACATCATCGACCGGATCACCACCTCGCCCTTCACGGCGATAGGCCGGTCCTGGGTCTTGTGCAGCCCCAGGATGCCCACCTGCGGATAGTTGATGATGGGCGTGGAGACCAGCGAGCCGAATACTCCACCATTCGTGATGGTGAAGGTGCCACCCGTCAGGTCGTCCATGGACAGCTTGCCCTCGCGGGCCTTCTTCGCCAGCGCCCCGATGTCGCGCGACACGTCGAGCATTCCCTTCCGGTCCGCATCCTTCACGTTCGGCACCACCAGGCCAGCCTCGGACGCCACGGCAATGCCCATGTTCACGTAGTGCTTGTAGACGATGGAATCGCCGTCGATCTGCGCGTTCACCACCGGATACGCCTTGAGCGCCATCGTCGCCGCCTTCACGAAGAAGGGCATGAAGCTGAGCTTCACGCCATGCTCCTTCTCGACCTTCTCCTTCATCCGCTCGCGCAGCGCGCTCACGGCGGACATGTCGATCTCGTTGAACGTGGTGAGATGCGCCGTGGAGTGCTGGGCAAGCAGCAGGTTCTCGGCAATCCGCTTGCGGCGCGTGGTCATCTTCTCGCGCGTTTCGCGCTCACCTGAAGCGGGGGGCCGCAGGGGGGCAGGCGTGGCGAGAGCCGGCGCGGCTGGAGCCGCAGCCGGAGCGCTCGCAGTCTTCTCCCCGGACGGCACTGCAACGGTGCCCGACGCAACATGTGCGATGACGTCCGGCTTGCTCACCACGCCACCGCGTCCCGTTCCGGTCACGGCGGCAAGGTCGACGTCCTGTTCCGCCGCCACGCGCTGCGCAGCAGGGGATGCCCGCACCGCCGACGGCCCTTCGGGTGCGGCACTGGCCGGCGCGCTGGCGCCACTGGCCGCCGCGGGCTGGGGTGCGGCATTCGGTGCAGCTGGTTGAGCCGTGGCGCCTTCGTCCACATCGGCAAGCACGTCCCCCACCTTCACCACATCGCCCTCATTCACCGCACGCTTGGTGAGCACACCCGCGCTCAACGCGGGTACCTCGACAGTGATCTTGTCCGTCTCGAGCTCCACGAGCGTGTCGCCCGAAGCCACCGCATCGCCTTCCTGCTTGAGCCAGCGCGAGACGGTCGCCTCGACGATGGACTCGCCGAGTGGAGGAACCTTGATTGCAGTCATGGGCGTGCGTTCCCGGAAAAAAATCCACGCCGTGTCCGCGCGCTTTCGCGCAGGTCCACCGGCGCATAGCATTCCGCCACAAATATAACCCCAGTGCAGAGGCATGCGAGCACTCACCATCTCGGCCCACGGCGGTCCGGAGCAGATCGAATATCGGAGCGATCTGCCCATGCCTGCACTGCGCGCCACCACTGACGTCCGCCTCCGGATGCATGCGGCGGCGCTGAATCATCTCGACCTTTTCCTGCTGCGCGGAATCCCGGGCGTCACCATCACGCCGCCGTGGATACTCGGCGCCGATGGCACCGGCGTGGTGGAGTCCGTGGGCATCGACGTACACTCCGTCGCCATCGGCGACACGGTCGTCATCAACCCCGGCATCAGCGATCGCACCTGCGACTACTGCCTCGCCGGCGAACAGCCGCTCTGTCCGCGCTACGGACTGCTCGGCGAGCACATGCCCGGCACCATGGCGGAGTACGTCGTGGTTCCGGCGACGAATGTGCTCCGCATTCCATCAACCATCGGCGCTCCCCAGGCCGCAGCCTTCACGCTCGCAACGCTGACTGCGTACCGCATGCTCGTCACGCGCGCGCGGCTGCAGGCCGCGGAGCGCGTGCTCGTCTGGGGCATTGGCGGCGGCGTCGCCATCGCGTGCCTTCAGATCGCGAAGTTGATCGGCGCACATGTCACGGTGACCTCCGGCAGTAATGACAAGCTGGCGCACGCACGCGCGCTCGGCGCCGATGACACGATCAATCATCGCGACATCGATGTGGGCCGCGAGATACGCGCGCGGACGGGCAAGAAGGGCGTCGACGTGGTCGTCGACTCCGTCGGTGAAGCGACATGGGCGCAATCGCTCGGGGCCCTTGGCCGCGCTGGCCGCCTGGTGACCTGCGGGGGCACGTCGGGTCCGATGGTGACGACCGACGTCCGGAAGCTGTTCTGGAACCAGTGGAGCATCCTCGGGTCCACAATGGGTAACGACGCGGAGTTCGCCGCCATCGTGGCGATGTTTACCGCGGGCCAGCTCTCGCCTCCCGTCGACACGGTGTTTCCCCTGTCGGAGGGACGCGCGGCATTCGAGCGGCTGGACGCGGGAGCACAGTTTGGCAAGATCGTCCTGGCCATCGACTGACGCGTTTACGATTCCTGTGCAGGTGCGTCTTGTTATCGTGTCGTCCTGAGCGCTGCGAAGGACCTGCTTCTCACTGACGCACAATCAGGTCCTTCGCGTCGCTCAGGACGACAAGAGTTTCGATGACCCACCACACCGCGGCACCCGACCCACTGTTCCTGTCCTTCCAGCTCGCGCTCGCCGGCCGCTATTCCATCGACCGGGAGCTTGGCCGCGGCGGCATGGGCGTGGTGTATCTCGCCCGGGAAGTCCACCTCGACCGCCTGGTGGCCATCAAGCTGCTGCCTCCCGAGAAGTCGGGGCTCGTCACCCTGCGCGACAGATTCCTGCGTGAAGCCCGGCTCGCGGCCAAGCTGTCGCATCCGCACATCATTCCCATTCATGCCGTCGACGAAGTCGACGGATTCGTCTTTTACGTCATGTCGTTCGTGGACGGCGAAACACTCGCGCAGCGCGTGCGCAGCAGGGGGCCCGTGTCCGCCTCCGACGGGGCGCGGGTGTTGCGCGAGGTGGCGTGGGCGCTTGCCTATGCGCACGCGCAAGGGCTCGTGCATCGCGATGTGAAGCCGGACAACATCCTGATCGAAGCCTCCACCGGCCGCGCGCTCGTTGCGGATTTCGGCATCGCCGCCGCCGCCGGTGATGCCGCTGGGGACGGCGTCAGTGGCACGCCGGAGTTCATGAGTCCAGAGCAGGCGCTCGGTGGCGACATCGATGCACGGTCCGACTTGTACGGACTTGGCGCCACCGCATTCTACGCATTCTCCGGCCGCTTTCCGTTCGAGGGGCATACGGCCACGGAGATCCTCGCCAAGCAGGTCACGGAAGCACCGCCGCCGCTCGCGTCGCTCGGCATTGCCGTACCGCGCAAGCTCGCCCTGCTGGTTGACCGCTGCCTGGCCAAGGACCCGGCGGGGCGGCCCGCCAATGCCGAAACGCTCGCGGAGCAACTCGGTGTCGCAATGGACCAGCGTCGCGAGCTTCCCGTGGCCTTGCGCGCCTTCGTGCGTCGCAACGGTCGCATGGATGGCGGCGGAACCCTGCTGTATTCGGGGGCATTGCTCGCGACCTCCATTGGTGTGTCGGCGGCGCTCGGCGTGGTGCAGGGCTTTGCGACATTCGCGCTGGGCGCCACGCTCGCCCCGCTCGCGTTCGCAGTACAGTCGGCGCGCAAGCTGGGACGGATGGGTTTTACGCACGCGGACCTCGCACCGGCGTTTCGCGCCGAGGTGGAAAATTCCCGCGAGGAACGTGCGGTGGATAACCGCGTGGGCCGCACGGTGTTCGAGCGAATCCTCTACCGCATCGCGCGCATCTCGGCGTCGTACTCGCTCTTTGCCGTTCCGGTCACAATCGGCGGCCAGATGATCGATGGCATGAAAGGCCTGTCGGACAGCATTGCGCCCATGACCGTTATCGTGTGGAGCGTGACCGTGCTCTCGGGGACGAGCTACCTCGCCCTCGTCCAGCTTCGACACGACGTGGACACAGAGTTCTGGGGCAGGATGTGGATGGGCCGCCTCGGCACTTTTGCGTTCGCGCTGGCGCGCAGGCTCCGCGGCAACCAGCCCGTGAGCACCGCCATGACCCATCGCGCCACCGAGTTGTCGCTCGGCATGGCGGCGGAGCAGTTGTTCGACAACCTCCCCCGGGAGGCGCGAGACGCCATCGGTGACCTGCCCACGCTGTTGCACCGGTTGCAACGCGATGCGCAGACATTGCGCGCGCGTTACGACGAGCTGCACGATGCACTCGGACGCGCTGGCCCTGGTGCGGCGTCGGAAGACTATGAAACCCTGCGCACCGAACGCGACGTAGTGCACAACAAGCTCGGCGACGCCGTGGCGGCGCTCGAGACAATCCGCTTGAACCTGCTCCGCCTGCATGCCGGATCCGCGACCGTGGAAGGTCTCACCACACACATTGGCCTGGCAGCGGAGGTATCGGCGGAAGTAGAGCGGATGATCGGGGCACGTGAAGAGGTAGAGAAGGGATTGCGCTTTCCGCGCATGATCCAACCCACACCGGTGTAGGACATGGACCAGGTACGCGTTGATGCGCAGGGCGCGGCGGCGGCCAACCTGTTCGGTGCGCGCGCCGAGGCCGAGTTGCCGGTGCACGCTCCGGCGTTCGGATCGCTCGCGGCCGAGCCAGCGCGTGCGCGGCGCTCCTGGCCGGCCGTTGCGTTGCGTATTGTGCGCGACGCCCTGATTGCCGTGGTGTTGATGACAGCAGTCCCCATCATCCTTGTGGCACGGAACGGCGATCGCGTGTGGGATATGCGCGGGCTGGGCGGCACCACCCGTGCGCGCATCGTGCAGGCGGAAAGTGCGCGTCCTCTCGCGCTGCCAGCGGTCCGCTCCATTACCCCCATGCAAGCCGGTCTCGCCTTCAACGCCCTCCAGCCGAAGGCGGAGGTGCGCGGCTTTCCGATGGTCGAGCCCGCGGAGCGTCCTGTCGCCACCTGGGACATGCGACCCGTGACGCCCGACATGTTCCGCACGGCGCAGCCGACCGTGTACAAGGGTCCGTCCAGCCAGGGCATCCTCGAGGCGGTGTCGAACGGCTTTACGCCGCAGGAGATGACATATCTTCGTGACCTGGCCGGGGCGCCGGTGTGGAGGAACTTCGACCTCGTCGCACGCGCGCCGGCCGTGGACTTCGTGGGGGGCCGGTTTCAGGTGCCGTTTTCCCTGGACGTCACGCATTTCGAGTTGCCCACCCTTCGCTACAAGGGCACGAAAGACCTGGCATACGCGGCGGTGTCACGCGCGGCATATCACATGGCCATGGGCCAGCGCGATTCCGCCGAGACTGTCCTGAGGTCGATCGTGTCCGTGGGCTTCTCGCTCATCGACAACGGGACAACGTTGATCGACGAGATCATCGGCAGCCAGATCGTGGGCATTGGTCGCGATGCACTGCACCGTTTCTACGTGATCACGAAGGATCCACGCGCAACGTCGGCGGCGGTGCAGCTGCCGCCAATCGTGGGCGGGCCGGCCGGCATTCGCGGCGGAAGCACGGGCGGCAAGACGGACGAGCGGCGACGCCAGCTCATCGCCATCGTGGATCATCCGTCAACTCGGCGTGCAGAGCGGTACGACGCGCTGAATTCTCTGGCGGTGTCCAGTTGCACCACGGTCGGCCAACTCCTGTTCGGACGCAGCGCGGATGTGGACGCAGCATTCAGCCGGGCTCGGCGCAACCTGGCGCGCTATCCGTCCGAGCAGTCCCTGGTGGATCTCGTGGACAGGCCGGTGGACGTCGTCAAGGTGGGCAATCCGTTCACCGGCCTGTCCATCAGTGCCGCCGCGGTGGCGGGTACCGTGCTGCACAACCCGCGGTTCGCCACCTGCACGCTGGTTGCACAGAGCGTCTACCCCCGCAAGTAATGCCGCAGCATGCCCAGTTCGAGCCGGCAGAGCAGAAGACCATTGTGGCGCAGGTGTCGGCAGGAGAGACGCCCACCTGCCCGCGTGATGGTACCGCAATGACCACGCGAACCATCGGCGGCGGGTCGTTCGGCCTCGGCTATTCTCGCCATCGCGAGTGGCTCATCTGCCCCGCATGCCGCCGAAGCCTCATCTTCGACATGAAGCGCGGAACCCGCAACTGACTGGCGCGCGTGGGATGCGCCACTAGCTTTTCACAGTCAGTGATCTTCGTCACCAGTCCCTCCACGGGTTCCCCTTGAATTTCGGCGACCGCCTCCAGACGAGCTTCGCGCAGGTCTTCGGCGACATCCTGCCCGCCCTCCTCGGCGCGCTGGTCATCCTTTTCGCGGGCTACCTGCTGGCCAAGGTGCTCGAGAAGCTTGTCGATCGGTTCCTGCGGCGCATCCGGTTGAACCGCATGCTCGAGCGCGGGGACGTGATGCACGCGCTGGAGCGTTCCGGATCGCACCTGAATCCCACCCGGGTGCTCGCGAACCTGGTGTTCTGGCTCGTGATGTTCGCCGTCATCCTGGTGGCGGCGAATGCACTGGGGCTCGAATCGCTGGCGAACGTGTTCTCGGAGCTGGTGAGCTACATCCCCAGCGTGATCGCGGCCATCGTGATCATCCTCGCGGGTATCGTGCTCGGTGGGTTCGTGGGTGGGCTGATTTCCGCATCAGCGGGCGCGCTGCATGGTGGCCGCGCCCTGGCGCGCGTGGGCCGCAGCGGCGTGATCCTGCTCGCCATCTTCATGGCGCTCCAGGAGCTCGGCATCGCGACGGACATCGTCACCACGGCGTTCGCCATCCTTTTCGGCGCCATCGCGCTCGCCATGGCGCTCTCCTTCGGCCTGGGCAATCGCGAGCTCGCGGGCGAAGTCACGCGCGAGTGGTACATGCAGTATCGCGCCGAGCGGGACGAGGCATTGCGTCGTGAAAAGGAGCTCGAGGCGCGCGAAGATCTCGAGATGGCGACGGAATATCCCGAATCTGCGCCAACCGAGGCCGAGGGCACGGAGTAGGCGTTTTCGACCGCGTGGAGGTTTGCAGTACGCTCGCCGCTTGATCGCGTGCACGAAGGGCGAGCGGTATCGTCCGGACGCGTATAGCGAGCCGGAAACCATCCTGGCGGCCTGAAAGTCCAACTGACTCATCCACGGGAGCCGCTCAAATCAACAGACTGCTCTGCGCCGCCCTGATGGCCTGTTGTCCTGCGCCCATCCTGTCCGCGCAGGTCAGGGCGCCGGCCACCACCGCGGTCGTCACCGGTCGGATCACGAACGGCACGACATCGGCGCCCGTTCGGCTCGCAGTCATCCGCGCGGTTGGCGGCGTCGCATCGACGCTGAGCAACGACAACGGCCGCTTCCGCATCGAGCTGCCGATCGGCGCGCAGCGGCTGGAGGTGCGGAGCATCGGCTTCCATCCCGCCACCATCGCGATCACCGTGACCACTGGTGGCACGACGGCCGACGTGGTCCTGGATCCGATCGCCGTTGGGCTCCAGCGCATCGTCGTGACAGCGCACGACGATGCTGCGCGCCGCATCATGACCGCCGCGATTCGTCGCAAGCAGGAGACCCGTGGCCTCGTGCACGACTACCACTACGACGGCGACACCCGGCTCGTCGTACGCGACCTGACGAAGCCCGCCGATTCCGCATCGTCCATCCGCACCATCACGCAGACGCGGACCTCGGCGTACTGGGAACAGCCCAACCACTACCAGGAGACAATCGTCGCGCGACGGCAGACGGGAAATATCGCCCCGCAGCAGAACCTCGTCGGCGTTGGACAGATCGTGAACTTCAGCCGTGACCGGGTGGCGATTGCCGGGTTCGAACTGGCATCGCCGGTGGCCGACGACGCGCTTGACCGCTACGAATTCCGGCTGATCGACACGCTTGCGGTGGAGGGGCGGCGTGTATTCCGGATGTCGCTCGAGCCGCTCGCGAAGGGCACGCCCGCGTTCACCGGGATCATCGACGTCGTCGATTCCACCTTCGACGTCACCGGTGTGGACGTGGGCGTGAACGACGCGGTCCGCCTCGGGTTCGCGCACAATGTGCGCTACCAGCAGCGCTTCGAGGCAGTGGGCACGGGACGGTGGATGCCGCGCGAGATCGAACTGTCGGTGGACATCGTGATCCCGGTCGCCGCGGTCAAGGTTCAGGTGCACCAGACGGCCGAACTGTCCGGCTACCGTTTCAACGAGGGGCAACGTCCGCGCGGGCTGGGCGAGTACCGCATCGTTGTCGCCGACAGCGCCGATCGCGCCGACTCGTCCATCTGGACGCGGGGTA
>JAYVNZ010000400.1:0-6639 GCA_043758185.1 Gemmatimonadaceae bacterium
TGGAGTGCGTGTCCGCGCGCGGCGATGTGGCCGTCGCGATCGTAGCGCAACGCTGGATCGATGGATCGCACAACGGCGTCGATGATGGCGACGCCGGGCCCGGTGTCGAACGCCCGCACGCTCGCGAGGGTACCATCGGGCGGCACCACGGTCACGTTGCCGATGCCCCCGATGTTCTGGAGCGCGCGCCAGCGCCCGCCGCCAAACAGGAGTGCGTCGGCAATAGGGACAAGCGGCGCACCTTGCCCATCCGCGGCCACGTCCCGCACGCGAAAATCACTCACCACCGGGAGGCCGGTTCGCTCGGCGATCACGGCGGGTGCATCAAGCTGCCAGGTGGAATGTCCGGGCTCGTGCCACAGCGTCTGGCCATGCGTACCGATGGCGCGCACATCCGCGCGAGCGACACCAGCATCCGCGAGGACGGCGACGGCAGCATCGGCAAGCCATCCGCCCAGGTCCACGGCCAGGCGGCAGTACTCCTGTGCTGTTCCCTGGCGCATGGCGGCCAGCAGGCGCGTGCGCTGCTCCGCGGAATACTCGTGCACATGGAATCCCAGGAGTTCCACGTCGTAGCCTGCGGCACCAGCGGGAATGAAGCGAGCGACTGCGGCGGAGATACCGTCGAGTGACGTGCCCGACATCAAGCCAACGTACGTGCCACCCCTCCGCGGCTCCGCGTGTTCTCCAACGGGCGAACTCATTCGACAGGCGGTGGCTCGCCACCCACAACGCGACGCACGACGCCAGCGCCCTCCTCGAGACGATGCTGCGCTTCGTCCTTCTCCACGCCGAGCGCATGCATGACGATGGCGAGCTTGACGGAGCCGCCGGCGCGTTCGATGAGCGCGCGTGCCTCGTCGCGCGACACGCCGCTCACCTCGCTCACGATGCGTTCGCTGCGGTCCACGAGCTTCACGTTCGTGGCGCGCAGGTCGATCATCAGGTTACCGAACGTCTTGCCCACCCGGATCATCGCACCGGTGGTGATCATGTTGAGAATCAGCTTGGTGGCGGTGCCCGCCTTGAGCCGAGTGCTTCCCGTGACCACCTCGGGTCCCGTGATGGCGACGATGGGGATGTCGACCACGCGCATGGTGACCTCCGGTGGCGGCGAGCAGGCGACGATCGCCGTGCGCGCGCCAATTTCTCGCGCATACTCCAGCGCGATGCGCACGTACGGCGTGGTGCCCGAAGCGGCGATACCCACCACCATGTCGCCCTTCCGGACGCCTCGCGCCGCCAGGTCGATACGCGCCTGGTCCAAGCTGTCTTCTGCGCCTTCCTGCGCGCTCGTAAGAGCGGCTGGTCCGCCAGCGATGATGCCCTGCACCATGTCAGGCGGCGTCCCGAAGGTCGGCGGGCACTCCGACGCGTCGAGCACGCCGAGCCTGCCAGAGGTGCCCGCACCGACGTAGAAGAGGCGGCCGCCCGCACGAAACGTGGCCTCGACAGCGGCGATGGCCTCGGCAATGTGCTCCCGCTGCGACTCCACCGCATCGGGCACCGAGCGGTCCTCGGCGATCATCAGGTCCACGATGCCGATGGGCTCGGCCAGGTCGATCTGCTGCGTGCGCGGGTTGCGGCGCTCGGTGACGCGGGGGTCGATGACGCGCAGGGTCAGGTCCGATGGATGGAGAACGTGTGGCGCGCTCGCGGGTATTGTTCTGGCATCCCTTCGAGCGCCGCTGCCAAGTTACGGGGCGTCGTTCGCCACTCGCAAGCCAGCTGGAGCTTCCGTGCGCCGACTTCTGTCCGTTGTTCCCCTGTTGCTGGCGGCTTTCGACGCCGGCGCCCAAGTCAACAGACCCCGCTACGGAGTGCAGGACCCGACGGTCTGGGTGTCTGCCGGTGGAGCACTCCAGCAGGGATTCAGCGTGGTGGACGGCACCACCGGCAGTGTGTGGCGGTTCGGCAACGCGACCACATATGGCGCTTCGATCGAAAAGACGGTCGGGAACGGGCTGGTGGTGGGCGTGCGCGGGTCGAACGGCCTCATCCCACTCGACTACCGAGGCCCCACGACCTCCGCGAGCGCCGATGCCCAGATGTCGCAACTATTCGGCACGCTGCGGCTCGCCAGTGGGCGGGGCCTGCATTCCGTGCTGGAGCTCAGCGGCGGTGCGACGCATTACTCCAACTTCCGCACGCAGGGCAGCGCCACCAAGCTGCCGCCATTGACCGGCGACACGGATTTCTCCTTCGCGTTCGGCTACGGGTTCGGCTACTCATTCTCGCCACGAGTGTCGCTGGATGTCGTGCAGGACGTCACGACATCAGTGCACCAGAAGCAGGGCCTGAATCCGGGAGATGACTCGACGGTGCGGGTGCAGGGAACGCGGCTCATGGGGCGGATCGGGTTGGGCGGGTAGCCGTTGGAGGGAACAGCGAACCGCGTTGTGCGGGGGGAACGCGAATCTTCGCGAATCTTCGCGAATCTTCGCGGATCATTCTCGCAGCCGTTATCTATGCGTAGCGCCATGATCGGTTTTTCAGGCAGCACATACGGGCGATCCACTCCGCGAATCTTCTTTCAGATTTTCCCCATGAACGCACGCAACCTCTCGCTCGGCGTGATCCTGCTTGGCGCCTGCTACTCCGGGTCGACCCCCGCGCCCGCGCCCGTGCATGGAGCAACGGATGTGGGCACTCCCACGGCGCTCGCCACAGACGGCAGCTACGTGCCCGCACCGGATCGGCGTCCTGGCGTGTTTCCCGCCGCATGGCGGCACGCGGCTGGACGAGCGCCGGTGTTCGGCGCGCACGCGATGGTGGCCAGCGACGCGCCGCTCGGCAGCGCGGCCGGTGTGGAGATCATGAAGCGCGGTGGCAACGCGGTGGACGCCGCGGTGGCGGTTGGATTCGCTATCGCCGTGGCGTATCCCGAGGCGGGCAACATCGGGGGCGGCGGCTACATGGTGATCCACATGGCCGACGGACGCGCTGCTGCGCTGGACTATCGCGAGATGGCACCGCTGGCGGCAACGCGCGACATGTATCTCGACGCGAATGGCAAGCTTACAGACAAGAGCGTTGTGGGTGCGACCGCGTCAGGAGTGCCCGGTGCGGTAGCCGGACTCACCGCTGCACTCGCGAAGTACGGCACAATGTCGCTGGCCGAGGTGATGGTGCCCGCCATTCGCTATGCCGAGGAGGGCATCGTGGTGGACAGTGCGCTGGCCAACTCGTTCCGTTCGAATGCACAACTCATCGGGAAGTTCAGCGGGGGTGCCGTATTCGTGCCGAATGGTGCACCACTCGCAGCCGGCACGCGGCTGAGGCAGCCCGCGCTGGCACGGACGCTTCGGGCCATTGCGGCCAAGGGTCGCAGCGCGTTCTACGAAGGGCCCATTGCCGACGCGTGGACGAGTGAGCTGCGGAGTGCGGGCGGTATCATCACCAGGGCAGACCTTGCCGCCTACCAGCCCGTGTGGCGTGAGCCCGTGCGCTCGACGTATCGCGGCTATTCGCTGTTCACGATGCCGCCCTCGTCGTCCGGCGGCGTGACCATTACGGAAACCCTCAACATCCTCGAGGGCTATCCGTCCCTCCCGGCATACGGCAGCGCGGGATGGGCGCACGTGCTCGCCTCCGCGTATCAGCGCGCGTTCGTGGACCGCAACGAAAAGCTCGCCGATCCGGCGTTCGTGAGGGTTCCCATTGCGCAGCTCACCGACAAGGCGTACGCGGCGCGGTTGCGTGCGACCATCGGGACCATGCATGCGACGCCGACGACGACGCTGAACACCGCCATCCGCGATGGCATGGAGACGACGCACTATTCCGTGGTGGATGGCGCGGGCAACGCGGTCGCGACCACGACGACGCTGAACAACCTGTATGGATCAGGAGTCTACGTTGCGTCGGCGGGGTTCTTCCTGAATGACGAGATGGACGACTTTGCCGCGCAACCGGGCAAGCCCAACATGTTCGGGCTGGTGCAGGGCGAGGCAAATGCCATCCAGCCGGGCAAGCGGATGTTGAGCGCCATGTCGCCGACGATCGTGCTGGATCGCGATGGCTCGCTGCTGCTCGTGGTGGGGAGCCGCGGCGGGCCCCGCATCATCACGAGCACCTCAGAGGTGATCCTCAATGTGCTCGACTACCGGATGACGCTGGCCGACGCGATGAGCGCACCGCGGTTGCATCATCAGGCGCTGCCCGATTCGCTGTATCTGGAGCGCGACGCTATCACCCCGGCGGTGGCAGACTCCCTGCGAGCCATGGGATACGGGGTGGCGATGGGCCGCGGGATCGGGTTGGTGAACGCGATCATGCGGGTACGCGGGGGACTCGAAGGGGTAAGCGACCCGCGCTCGGCGGGCAAACCCATCGGGTTCTAGGCGCTCGGCGTCAGGGCCGTTGCTGGCCCCTGTCGGGATGCGACTTCGCGAACGTGATCCGTTGTGCCGAGTCGAGCCGGGCTTCGATCTCCACGCGCGAGCCCTGGAATACCTGCCGCAATTGCGGCTGCATCTCCGTGCGAATTGCTCGCAGCGCTGAATCCGAACGCTGCATCACCGAGTCGATACCGGCCCGCTGCGTGGTGCTCAGGTCGAGTTCCTTCGTCATGCGATCCAGCATGTCCTTGCGGCGGCGGGCATCCTGCTCCGGCGATCCGCGGCCGGGCCCACCCGGGCCACCAGTCATGTGACGATGCGTCACCCGCCGCACCACAACACGGTCGAGTGCTGCACCGGCGAGCGCACTGGAAACGACGATGAGCGCAATCACGACTCCCGCGCGCACTCGGCTCGGTGTCATTCGGGAATCCCTGTCGCGAGGTCCACCGTGTTCGTGAGCGTGCGTGCGAACTGTGAGGCCGCATCATCCGCCGGTGCGCCGCCTGCAACTTCCGTGGTGAACGACGCGGCGGAGAGCAACGGCGCCGCAGCGGCGGCGGTGGTGCTCCAGAGCGTGATGGCCGCAACCACACCGGCCGCCAGCGCCAGGGGAATCATGCGCCGCTCCCACTTCGCCGCATAGCTCCACCAGGGTGCCTGGGCACTCGCGCGTGACGCGATGCGCGCCGCGAGTGCGGGCCAGTCCACCGCGTGGACAGGTGCGTCGCCGACCACGTCGTGCAGCAGCGCGGCAAGCTGGGGGTCAGGCGCCAGCTCGGGTCCGAAGGCGCCGACGCCCAGTACTTTCGAGTGTATCATGCGTTGCCCTTGAAGAAGCTGGAGAGGGCGCCGCGCAACGTGCGTCGCGCCTCGTGCAGGTGCCAGCGCACCGTGCCCGGCGAGAGGTCGAGCATCTCGCCGATCTCGGTACTCGTCCTGCCGTCCACATCGAACAGCGTGACGATGATGCGTTGCCGATCCGACAGCGTGGCCATGGCGCGCGTGAGGATCACGCGCGCCTCGGCCCGTTCACTTTCCTCGAGCGCGGACGGCGCGGGACTCACGGCATCCACCTCGGGCTCCGTCTCTCGGCGCGTGCGCGAACGCCGCAGGTTGGCCCCACGGTTCATCACAATGCGCATGAGCCACGGGCCGAACGGTCGCTCCACGTCGTACGAATCGAGGTACTGGTGCGCCGCGAGAAACGCCTCCTGCACGAGATCCTCGGCGTCCTCGCGATGGCCGACGACCCGGTAGGCCAGCTGGAACGCCTGACGCATGTATGCACGCACCAACCCATCGAACGCGCGTTCGTCACCGGCCCGAACGCGACCCACCAGCGCGGCATCGCGCTCGCGGATTGCAGCCCGGTCGTCCGCCGGGGACGCAGGAGGGAGGGGGGAGCCGGTCACTAGCTGAAGCGGCGCGGTCGCTGACGTCGCTCAGCCCTCTGCCGGAAGGCAACGACGACAGCCCCCCAGCCGGACATCACGGTGACGCGCCCCCGCTATGGAGAGCGAGACATCGATCAGTGCATTGTGTCGGTAAAACCCGCGCATACGAGGAGGCCTCGGAATCCTGGTGGCTGACGCGGCCCGGTGTGTCAGGGCGCCACTCAGTATGCACGGAAGGAACTCAAACCGTTGGGAGACGCGAGGGGTGGGGCACCCGCAGGTGCCCCAAGCGCCATCAGCTGATCTTCACCTGGAGGGGTCCATTGAGCGTCACGGAGATGTTGCCGCCATCCGGCACGCAGCCTTCGTAGTTCGCCGTGCCCACCGCAACGCCGGCTCCTGCCGCCGCGCCGGCGCCAGCACCGATGATGGTGGACTTGGTGCTCTTGCCCAGGATCTGGCCGGCAATGGCGCCAACGATCGCGCCGCCAACCACCTTCTGCACGTCCTTGCCTCGTGGCTCATTGCGCACGCGGTCGATCTGCGCATCCGCAACGGACGCGCTCACCGGATACGTACGTCCTCCGAACGTCACAGAGCGCACTGCAAACTCCATCACGATCTTGTCCGTCGAATTCTCGCTCCGCTTCAGGCTCGTCACCTCGAGTGACACCGTGGCACCCGACGGAATGGAGGCGCCGTTGGAGCCGGTGACGCTATTGGCGACCGTGGCCGAGAAGGTCTGTCCTGCCGAGTAGGTGTTGGTGCAGACGCGGGCGTTGGACCGGAGGCTGAGCGAAGTGCCCGACGCGATGACGCCGACCGAACCGCCAGCGCTGGTGCCGGTCGAACCCGACTTGTTGCGGGTGACGCTGTTGCCAGAGGCGGTGGTGGTAGCCTTC
>JAYVNZ010000401.1:0-5429 GCA_043758185.1 Gemmatimonadaceae bacterium
GTATTGGATGACGACGCTGGCCGCGAGCAGTGTCTCGCGATCCGCATGCGCGAGCAACACGATGGGCTCGGCAAAATGCCGCACCTCGGTCTCGACGAGGAATGGCTGGTCGTCTTCGATCAGTGCAACCACATTCCGGCCGGCGACGGGAATGTCGCGGTAGTCCACGATGGTGAAGCCGGTGGTGTCGAAGTCGTACCGGATGCTCGTCACGCGGCCGCGCGGAATGGTGGAGCGCACGGTGCGTCCGTGCAGCATTCCGGGAAAGTGGATGTCGTCGGCGTATTTGGTGGCGCCCGTGGCCTTGCCGATTCCATCCTTGCGCGCAACGCTTGTGCCTACTGCCGGCATGCGGGGTACGTCCTGTTGTACGGGTGACGAAGATGGTTCGCGTGCGGTTTTCAGTCAACCGCTTCGCTCGGCGCTCTCAGAGCGGTCGCCCGCATTCGTTACGGCAGCGAGACTGCGCGTAAACGCTCGGGCCGAAGCGGCCCGAGCACCCGCAGACGCCGCCTCCACGAACGCGAGCTCCCTCCTCGGACCTCGTGCGATCATCCGTCGGTTGCCTGATGGTTCGCGAGTCGGCACAAGGACGCGAGGGCTCGCGCAGGCGGGTGTCGCGCGTAGCAAGAGACTCGCGAGGCAGTTTGCGCGAGGCTCGCAGCGTGTAAGCGCGTCCGCCCGCCGGAGCGAGCCCTCGCGTCCTCTCGGGCGCAACCAGCAAAACGGAGGACGGGGTGCGCCGCTGACTTCGCTTACGTACGTTTTCCACCATGCCAAACATTGCCGTACACGTCGAGTATCCGGCGTGGGTGAACGACACGGTGGACTGGGATCGCACGTACAACTCCGATGAGGAGCGCATGCGGCTCGCCATCGCCCTGTCGCTCGAAAACGTCGAACGCAATACGGGCGGCCCATTCGGCGCCGCAATTTTCGAGGGCGAAACGGGACGCCTCGTCGCCGTGGGAATGAACAGTGTCGTGCGACTGCACAACTGCACGCTCCACGGTGAAATGGTGGCCTTCATGATGGCGCAGCAACGGCTCGGCTCATTCACCCTCGCCGCGCCTGGCTTTCCACAGCACGAGCTGTTCACCTCCTGCGAACCGTGCGCCATGTGCCTGGGCGCGTCGCTGTGGAGTGGAGTCAAGCGCATTGTCTACGGCGCCGGCCGCGAGGATGCGCTTTTGTTGAACTTCGAGGAAGGGCCAGTGTTTCCCTCGTCGTACCAGTACCTCGAGGATCGCGGCATCTCCATCGTGCGCGACGTATTGCGCGCCGACGCGCGCGCCGTGCTCGAGCGCTACCGAACCCGAGCCGGGATGATCTACAACGCATGACGATTCACGATCCAGGCAGCGCCGAGGCGCTGCGCGACGCCAATCTCGCCTTTGCGGCCCGGTATCCGGGTGAGGCGGGCGCGCGGCAACCCGTGCATACCGTCTACGGTGGCGCGCAACTGTTCACACCCAATGCAGCGCGCAAGCTCGGTGACGTCGCACAGCGCGCACTGTACGAGTACGCGCCCGACGCCGCCACACTGGGCGCGGCGCTCGGCATCTCCAATCATCCCGCCCTCTCCACGATCTACACGCGCATGGCCGACAAGCTTCAGCGGGAGCCGGTCGAGGATTTTCGCATCGACTTCGAGGACGGATATGGCAATCGCCCCAACGCGGAAGAGGATGGCCACTGCGTCACCGTTGCCGAGGCGCTGTGCGCTGGCATGGCGGCTGGAACGCTGCCGCCCTTCATCGGGATTCGCATCAAGCCGCTGAACGAGGAGCTGCGCGCACGATCGACGCGGACGCTCGAGCTCGTGCTCACGGAAACCATGCGTCGCGCGCGTCGTCTGCCGGACAACTTCGTGGTCACCGTACCCAAGGTGGTCATCCTGGAGCAGGTGGAGTTCATCGTTGCCGAGTTGGGACGAATTGAGAAGAAACTCGGGCTGGGCGATGGTGTGCTCAACTTCGAGGTGATGGTGGAGACGCCGCAGATCGTGCTGGATTCGGACGGTCGCTCACTGCTGCCGCGCATTCCCGCCGCTGCGCGGGGCCGGCTCACCGGCGCCCACTTCGGCACGTACGATTACACGGCTGGCGTGAACATCACGGCGGCACACCAGCGCATGCGGCATCCCGCGTGTGACTTTGCCAAGCATTTCATGCAGGTATCGCTGGCCGGCACGGGAGTCTGGTTGAGTGACGGCTCCACGACAGTGATGCCCGTGCCGCTCCACCGTGCCGGTGCGGGCGAGACGTTGACGCCCGCGCAGATTAAGGCCAATCGCGCCAGTGTGCACGGCGCGTGGAAGCTGCACTTCGACGACATCCAGCATTCGCTGGTGGGCGGTTTCTACCAGGGGTGGGACCTGCATCCTGCGCAGCTCGTGACGCGGTATGCCGCGCTCTACGCGTTCTTCCTGGATGGCATCGACGCCGCGGCCGCTCGGCTGTCGAACTTCGTGGGAAAGGCGGCGCAGGCCACCCTTGTTGGCGATGTGTTCGATGATGCCGCCACGGGTCAGGGCTTGTTGAACTTCTTCCTGCGCGGCGTGAACTCTGGCGCCATCACGGAGGACGATGCCGTTGCGATGACCGGCCTGTCCGTGACCGAGTTGCGCGGCCGGTCATTCGTGCAGATCCTGAAGAACCGTGGGGGCGGGGCGGCGTAGCTCGCCGCACCGTCCCGCCAATCAGCTCATGGCTGCGGTGGCGCTCCGCCCTGCAGCGGCCCGTCCCGCGGCGGACCGTCGCCCCGCTGCCCCCGTGAACCTGCTCCACCCGGCCCGCGCACGGCCGGTAGCCTCGCAGCCGCCCGTTCGAGCCGGTCACGTTGATCCTCATCCAGCACGGGAGCCAGTTCACCCCGCATCGAATCCACTGAGGCGCGCAGCGCTTGGTTGAGCTGTTCGATGAGCGACCGGTTGCGCGCCGCCGTACGTTCGATCACCACCCGCACGGCGATGCGCTGCGCCGAATCGCGCGGCGCGATCACTTCTTCCATGTGCGCGGCGAACGCACCGGGGCCCCCGCGCGGGGCGCGCCGGCCAATCGGCGGCGGTCCGGCACGCTCCAGCCGCGGGCGCAGCGCACCCGCACCCAGCACGCCAAGCAGCACGCCAAGGAGGAGTGTTACGGCGAGCAGCACAGCGGCACTGCGTGTGACATTCATTCGAACGCCTCCGTGTTGGTCAGCCCCAGCAAAGGAGTTGTGCGAACAACGCTGCCCGACGGCGGTGCAACTCCCAGCACCGCACTGAACGTCGATGGCGCTCGATCGCGCACCGTCCACCAGTTCCAGACACCGAGCATCAGCGACGCCGCGGCGAGCGTGGGCAACACGCGCCGCGCATAGCGCTCGAGCGCGATGTTGACTGTCTGCGCGCGACGCGCTGCGATACGCACCATCACGCGATCCGCAAAGCCCATCGCGAAGCGCGGAGAACCGCTGCATTCATGCAGGGCGAGCAGGGCGGGAACGTCGTGGTCGTCGCTCATCGTGTCTCCGGATTGGCGCCATCGCGTACATAGGGGCGCAGTATTGTCCTGAGCTGCTCGGTGGCGCGTGCCAGTCGGGACAGGACCGTTCCCTCTGGAACGCCGAGTGCCACTGCCGTGTTGCGAACGGACAGTCCCTGCAGCAGGCGAAGCGTGACGACGGCGCGGTGCTTTTCCCCCAGTTGTGCCACTGCGTTTCGGACCACCTCGCGCTGTTCCAGTGCCTCGCCCGCGTCCAGATCCGGTGCGGGTGCCACGGCCACCGGAATGTCGTCGTCCTGGTCGCGACTGCGAAATCGCCAGCGTCGGCGCGAGCGCTGCTTGAGTGCATTCAATGACAGGTTCATCGCGATCCGCACCAGGTACGTCTTGAGCGCGCTCTCCTCCCGGAACGTCTCGAGCGCGCGATGGAAGCGCACGAACGTCTCCTGCCCAACGTCATCGGCATCGTCGCCCCTGCCCAGCATGCCGATGACCGTTGCGGCCACCACCGGCTCGTAGCGCTCGACAATCCGACGGAACGCATCATGGTCGCCTTGTCTCGCGCGGGCGAGGAGTTGGGTGTCTGAAGTGTCGTCGGTCACGGAGCACAGAGTAGCCACCTTCATCAGGGGGCGCGAGGTTCCTGTCGGGTTGGACAACGCCAGGGCGCCGCGCATTCCATTACGCGCAGCGGCGCTCGAAATGGAATGGATCAGGCGGGCCAACTGTCCAAGGACTGGTGGCCCGTAAACGCAATGTCGAAAGCATGCTGTCGTCCCGAGCGCAGCGAAGGACCTGCTTCTGGCTGGCGAAAAGCAGGTCCTTCGCGTTGCTCAGGACGACAAACTCTGCGTACCTCCGTAGTTCGATACTCCGTGCAGTGTCGCCCAAAGTGGAATGGATGGGACCTGCGAATTGTCCAAGGGCCATCACGCTCACCGCGAACATCCACGGCAGGTGCCGCCATGACCACCCGACGATTCCTGCGTTCGACCATCGCACTCGTGCTCTGCGCCGGCAGCGCGGTGGCCGCATGCTCAAGCGGCGACATCGCCGCCGCCACCACGACCACAGCCGCCGCGGTGCCGGCCGCCTACAAGGGATTCACGAGCGACGTAAAGGTCGCCGTGGACGGCGACTTCATTACACTCACCGCAACGGGAATTCCCAACCACAAGAGCCCGTACTTTGCCACCACCGATGCACGGTTCGAAGCCTACACGGGAACGAATCCAGGCTTCGCGAAGGCCCCGGGCAGCATCGTTGAGACCCGCTACGTCATGCGCATTCCCCTGCACCCGTCGCGCGCCGCCAGCAGCGCCCCAACGCCACTCGGTGCCATTGGGCTGGCCCTGAACGGCGTCCCGTTCTTCAACCAGTACAACGGACAGAATCGCCCCCTCACGGTGGAGATCGACAGCTTCGACCAGTACAACGGGCACCCCACACCCACCAACGCGTACCACTACCACGTCGAGCCCCTGTACCTCACCCGCACACTCGGCACCGACAAGCTGCTGGGCTTCCTGCTCGATGGATTCCCGGTCTACGGGCCCGTCGAGAATGGACGGCGGGTGGTCAATGCGGATCTCGATCAACTCCACGGGCATCTCGGCAAGACCACCGAGTATCCGGATGGCATCTACCACTATCACGTCACGGATGCAGACCCGTTCATCAATGGCGCCGGCTTCTATGGCAGCGCCGGCACGGTGAACCGGTGACGCGCATGCGCATGGTGTGGCTGCTTCCGGCGTTCGCGACGCTCGGTGCAACCACATCGCACGCCGGTGCGCGCACCGGGCTGCGCATCGACCGGCGGTGGCACGCCAACGGCCAACTCGCCGAGGAGCGCGGGTGGCGCGGGCGGCACGAGGAGGGTGTCCATCGCGGTTGGTGGCCAGATGGTCATCCTCGCTTCGCGTACACCTATCATGACGG
>JAYVNZ010000402.1:0-3969 GCA_043758185.1 Gemmatimonadaceae bacterium
TATCAGTGCCGAGGCTGGTTGAGCGTTGCAAAACTCCTCAATGCTTGCAGAATGAGGGAACAGGTGTCGGAAAATGGCTTGGCATACCCTCGCCTGCTGCTTTGCAAGTGATTGACAGTCAACGACTTGCGGAATTCTTGCCCCTCAGGTCGATTGTGGCCCCTGCGATGCACTCCACCTCGCCGAATTCCTACCTCTCCATCTCGCCCGGATCGATTGATCCGACGTGTTCCTACCGGCGAGGCTCACCTGCACGAGACCAATCATGCGCCGCAACGTTCGCAGTGGCTTTACCCTCATCGAGCTCCTGATCGTCGTCGTGATCATCGGTATCCTGGCCGCCATCGCCATCCCGAAGTTCGCGAATACCAAGTCGAAGGCGTACATCGCCGCGATGAAGTCGGACCTGCGCAACCTCGTGACGGCCGAAGAGTCTTTCTTCGCCGACTCGACCAAGTACTCCACGTATGACACAACGAAGCTCAAGTTCCGTCCCTCCACGGGCGTGAATGATCCCGTCGTCGTGCCGGGTGCGGGCTACTGGTCTGCCACCATCACGCACACGCAGATCGCCAGCTTCTCGTGCGGTATCGGCGTCAATACCACGAACCCCATCGTCACCACGGCGGGCGACGGCGAGCCGACCTGCAAGTAAGCCTTGCTCGAAGCTGAAAGGAGCGCGGTGCCTCACGGCACCGCGCTTTTTTCGCATCTGGAAACGGCGCTGGCGCCTCGCCGACTGGCACCCGATCTTTTCCATCTTGCCTCACCGAATACCTACCCTGCCCGCGAGATGGCCCATGGGAGTCCACGATCCACGTGTCGACGCGTACATCGCCAGGCAAAGGGAGTTCGCACGGCCTATCCTGACGCACCTGCGCGAGGTCATCCACTCAGCGTGTCCGACCGCGGTCGAGACGATCAAGTGGGGCGCCCCGTTCTTCCTGTACAGGGACCAGATGATGTGTCACATGGGGGCATTCAAGGCGCACGCGGCGCTGGGCTTCTGGAAGGCGGCCATGATCGAGGGGCTGGGTGCAAAGCCCGGGGGAAGCTCGGCCGGCAATTTCGGGCGGCTCACCTCCGTCGATGACCTGCCCAGCAGGAAGGCACTTACGAGGTTCGTGAAGGCGGCGATGAGGCTCGGCGACGATCTCATTGCGGCGCCGAAGAAGAATGCGGCACCGAAGAAGGCTGTGCCGAAGCCCAAGCCGAGACGGTACGATGACGATGCGTATCTTCTCCGCCCTCCTCCTGGTGACGTCTGCTGCCACCCTCCCGGCCCAGCGCGCGCACCCAGCCCGCCGCACTACAGCGACACAAGTCGTGTTCCTGGGCACCGGCAATCCGTCACCGACACCGGACCGGATGGGACCCTGCGTTGCCATCGTGGTGAACGGGTCATCGTACCTCGTGGACGCCGGAGAGTGTCGCGTCGAACTGCAACGGGTGCGATGTGCTCATTCACGAAGCGTACACGCAACGCGGCCACGATGAGACCACTCCGGCCTGGCGTGCGTACAGCGTGAGTTTCCACACCACGACTCACGAGCTGGCCGCCCTGGCAACGAAAGCGCGACCGAAGCTGCTGATTCTCTACCACCAGATGTATTTCGGTGGCGCGAAGGACACGGAGGCGGGCATGCTGGCCGAGGTGCGGTCGAGGTACAAGGGCAAGGTCGTGTCGGCACACGACCTGGATGTGTACTGATGTCTTCCTGAGCGAATTGCTGTCGTGCTGAGCGAATTGCTGTCGTCCTGAGCGAAGCGAAGGACCTGCTTGCGTGGGCCGAGAGCAGGTCCTTCGCTTCGCGCAGGACGACAGCGTTGCTATGCGATACCCCGGGGCTTCCCGGGTTTCACGTAGATCGGTGGCACCTCGAGCTGGAGCAGCAGCGTGTTGAGCGCCGGCAACTCCGTCGCCTCGATCTGCTGGAGTGCCCTGAGCTGCACATCCACCCTGGCGGAGAGATCGGTGAAGATTTCGCCGTGCTGTTTCGTGGGTGCCGCATCGGCGCTCTGCACCTGTGATGCGAGCGACAGCATCATGTTGTAGAGACGAATGGGAAAGTGCAGCGTGGACTGGTCAGCGTGGTTGTACCAGTCCACCAGCTCGCCCCGCACCACTTCCAGCCGTGCGCGCACGGGCGTCGTGGCATCCTTGAGCCGCTTGGCGAACGACTGGTCGCTCGTCTGGCCAACGCGGTTGTCGATCTGCGCCTGCAACTCCTCGATGCGGTTGAATGCCTCGCTGATGGCGGTGATCTTGTCGCGGACGCGGATGGCCAGGTCGAATCCCTTCTGGAGATCGGCCGTTGCAACCTGGATGCGAGGGTCCTCGACGACGGTGAACGGACGCGTCATGGTGTCCTTGCCCGCGATGAGTCGCACGAGGTACTCGCCCGGCACGGCCCTGGGTCCATCCGTGGTGCCTTCGTCGTTCACCACAGTCTTGAGTTCCGTGGCGTCGGGGTAGCGCAGATTCCACACGAAGCGATTGCTGCCCGCATGCGCCGGCACGATGGTATCCACCGGCATGAACGCCAGCGAGTCACGAATGGGCCGGTCGGCAATCATCACGGCCACGGTGTCGCGCAGCACGGACGTGTGCTTCAGCGTGTCCTTCGCGATGGTATCCGTCCGCGTCGCAGAGCTGAAGGAACGGATCACGACGCCCGACTTCTCCAGGAATTGCAGTGTGATCTTCTGTGTCGACGAGTCCTTCAGGTAGAAATCAATCACCGCGCCCGACGGCGGGTTCTCGCCGGCCCGTGTCGTATAGACATGACCGGCGTCCGTACGAATGGCCTTCGAGGGGGCGAAGACGAACGCGCGGCGGCTGGTCACGCTGTCGGCCACCTGGCGCAGTGATGCAATGTCGTCGAGAATCCAGAAGGCGCGGCCATGCGTGGCCGCGATGAGGTCGTTGCCCTTCACCGCCAGGTCGCGCACGCTCACGCGCGGCAGGTTGAGCTGGAGGGGCTCCCAGTGCGCGCCATCAGTGTGCGACACATACACGCCCGTCTCGGTGCCGGCGAACAGCAGACCGCGCTGCACCACATCCTCGCGAATGGTCCGGGTGTACGCGCCAGTTGGAATGCCGCCATCGATGCGCGTCCATGTCCTGCCGTAATCGCCGGTGCGATAGAGATACGGGCGGAAGTCGTCGAGCTGGTAGCGCGTGGCCGAGAGGTATGCCACGGCAGGGTCGTACCGCGAGGGCTCGATGCCGTTCACGCGAGTGTTCCGTGCCATCGCCTTCGGAGTCACTTCCTGCCATGTGGTGCCGGCATCCTGCGACACGTGCACGCGTCCGTCATCGGATCCAGCCCAGAGCACCCCTTTCCTGGTGGGCGACTCGGCAAGCGCATAGATGGTGGCGTACCACTCGGTGCCGGTCATGTCGCCGTGCACGTCGCCACCGCTGCGGCCGAGTGTGGTGGTGTCCGCGTAGGTGAGGTCCGGGGAGATGCGTGTCCACGACGAGCCCTCGTCGGTGGACCGCCACACGTTCTGCGACGCGACATACAACGTGCGCGGATCATGGGGCGAGAGCAGCACGGGAAAGGTCCACTGGAAACGGTTGGGCACGTCCTTCGCCGCGATGCCGTCGTAGTTGTTGAGCCACACCGAGATGTCCCGGTTCTGGCCCGTGCGCTTGTCGTAGCGGCTCAGGTTGCCGGTGTAGCAGCCGCCGTAGGTGATGTCCGGATTGCGCGGGTCCACGGCGATGTGCGCGTTCTCGCATCCGGCCACGGGCCACCAGTCACGCTCGCCAATGGTGCCATGGTCCGAGCGTGACGCGATGGACACGGTGCTGTTGTCCTGCTGCGCACCATACACGCGGTATGGCCACTGGTCGTCCGTGATCACGTGATAGAACTGCGCCGTGGGCTGGTTCAGGATGGATGACCATGTCTTTCCACCGTCCTGCGACACGGTGGCACCGCCGTCGTTGCCGTTGATCAA